>NZ_LUGJ01000034.1:0-90225 GCF_001682955.1 Megasphaera sp. DISK 18 | reverse complement strand
ATATAAAACAAGGGGTCTTGTGAACAGGAGTGTCCACAAGACCCCAACATTTATTATAGAACCTTTTTTAGGCCGGTTTCCGAAAGGGAAATCAAATCGTCTTATGTTGTATGAGCATGAATAAAATGTTATTATAATATTATAAAGACGGGGTGCGGGGAAATCTATGAAAAAAGGCAGGTTAGTACCATGGATAAGATGGCTGTGTGGAAGCAAATGATCGATATCATAAAAACGGATGTAACGCCGGCGACGGGGTGTACCGAGCCGATTGCACTGGCTTACGCGGCGGCGGTCGCTGCCCGTGAACTTGGCGAACCGGTGCGCTTTATCGACGGCCTGGTGTCCGCCAATTTGATGAAAAACGGCATGGGCGTCACCGTGCCGGGAACGGGCATGCCGGGCCTTGCCATTGCGGCTGCTGTCGGCGCCCTCGGCGGTGATGCCGATGCCGGTCTCCAGGTGCTGCAGCATCTGACGCCGGACGTCGTGACTCTCGGGAAAAAATACGTCGCTGATGGCAAGATCACTGTTTCCGTCAAAGACAATACACCTCATGTGCTCTATGCCGAAGCCGTTGTGTACGGAGAAAATCACCGGGTACAGGTCATCATCGTCGACGACCACACGAATATCGTTTATATCGAAAAAGACGGTAGGCCGATTCTGGATGAACGCGTCGAGGCCGGCAGCGAAGAAGATCCCAAGATTGCCTTCCTCAATGGCCTGACGTTGGCCGATATCGTCGATTTTGCTGAACGCGTACCCTATGCGGATATCGCCTTCTTGATAGAAGCGGAACGTCTCAACGACCACTTGTCGAAAGAAGGGCTGACGGGGATGTACGGTCTTAAGGTAGGTTACAGCCTGCAGCAAATGATTAAAAAAGGCCTCTTGGCCGACGACTTGATGCAGGCCATCCGCATCCGCTCCGTTGCCGCCTCCGACGCACGGATGGGCGGGGCTGCTTTTCCGGCTATGACCAATTCCGGATCGGGAAATCAGGGCATTGCTGCAACTGAACCGGTCACGGTCGTGGCTGACTTTTTAAAAGTCGATGAAGAAAAAAGAGTCCGTGCCCTGGCCTTGTCCAGTATGGTTGCCATCTATGCCCACAGTTTCCTGCCTAAACTCTCGGCCTTCTGTGCGACCGTTACGGCTGCAATGGGAGCTGCTGCCGCCATGGCCTGGCTGTTAGCCGACGACGACCCCTTAGGCGCTATTGAAAAGACCATAGCGACCATGTCAGGTTCTGTTGTCGGCATGGTCTGTGACGGCGCTGCCAACAGCTGCGGCATGAAGGTCCTGGCCTCGGTTACCAGTGCTTATGAAGCGGTCCTCTTAGCCCTCAGCGACGTGCGGGTGGCCGGATCTGACGGTCTTGTCGCTAATTCGGCGGATGAATGTCTCAGAAATGTCGGCTTCTTGGCGACGAAGGGGATGCAGCAGACCGACGATGAAGTCTTGGAAATCATGCTCCACAAGAATCAAGCATAAGAAATAAATCTACTTCAAACAGCACGAAAGGCGAGATTAGAACGGCCTTTCGTGCTGTTTTGCTTTTCTTAATTAAAATTTGGGTAAAGATGTAAAATTAATGCCGGCGCCTTGAAAACATGGACAATTTTTTCTATTCGTGCTATACTAACCTAGTTTATAACTATGTTGTTATATGAGAGAGAGGATATTAGATGGAACGCACAGATATTAGAAACATTGCCATTATCGCTCACGTTGACCATGGTAAGACGACTCTCGTCGATGCCATGCTTAAACAGAGCCATGTTTTCCGTTCGAATGAAAAGGTAGAAGAACGGGTCATGGACTCGGGAGACATCGAACGTGAACGCGGCATTACAATCTTATCCAAAAATACATCGGTCATGCATGAAGGCGTCAAGATCAACATCGTCGACACGCCGGGGCATGCTGACTTTGGCGGCGAAGTTGAACGCGTACTGAATATGGTTGACGGCGTACTCCTTTTGGTCGACGCTTTTGAAGGCCCCATGCCGCAGACGAAATACGTTTTGCGCAAGGCTTTGGAACAGCAATTGAAGCCGATCGTCGTCATCAATAAGATCGACAAACCCGGTGCCCGCGTATCGGAAGTCGAAGACGAAGTCTTGGAACTGTTCATGGAACTCGACGCCAGTGACGAACAGCTCGATTTCCCGGTTGTCTACGCCAACGGCCGTGACGGCATTGCCAAAACGTCTATGGATGAAGAAAGCGACAACCTCGAACCCTTGTTCAATACGATCATTAAATACTGCCCGGCTCCTAAGGGCGATCTCGAAGGCCCGCTCCAGTTCATGGTTACGACCCTCGACTACGACGACTATGTCGGTAAAATCGCTATCGGCCGTATCGTCCGCGGCAAGATGCGTGCCAACCAGAACGTTGTCGTCACTGACGGCGAAAGCCAGCGCAAGGCTAAGATCGGCCGCGTTTACACCTATGAAGGCTTGAAGCGCGTCGAACAGGAAGAAGCCGGCATGGGTGAAATTGCCTGCATCGTCGGGATTTCCGACCTCAAAATCGGTGAAACCGTCACCGACCCGCAGAATCCGGAAGCCTTGCCGCGCATCGACATCGACGAACCGACCTTGTCCATGATTTTCTACGTCAACGACAGCCCCTTTGCCGGCCAGGAAGGGGAATACGTCACCAGCCGTCACCTCCGTGACCGCTTGTTCCGCGAAATCCAGACCAACGTATCCCTCCGCGTCGAAGAAACGGACAGTGCCGATGCCTTTAAAGTGTCGGGCCGTGGTGAACTCCATATCGCTGTCCTCATCGAAGAAATGCGCCGTCAGGGCTACGAACTTCAAATCGGCAAGCCCAGCGTCATTACGAAAGAAATCAACGGCCAGCGCTGCGAACCGCTGGAAGCGCTCACTATCGACGTTCCGCCTGAATTCATGGGCGCTGTCATGGAAAAACTCGGTACCCGTAAAGCGGAAATGGTCAATATGACCGACATCTCCGGCTACACCCGCCTGGAATTCATCATTCCGGCCCGCGGCCTCATCGGCTTCCGCAGTGAATTCCTGACGGCTACCAAGGGCAACGGCATCATGTACCATGTCTTCCAGGGCTATGCTCCTTGGAAGGGCGACATCCCGGGCCGTACGCGCGGCAGCTTAGTCGCTTTCGAATCGGGCACGACGACGGGCTACGGTATCTTCAACCTCCAGGACCGCGGCACGATGTTCATTAAGCCGGGCGAAGAAATCTACCTCGGCCAGGTCGTCGGTGAAAGCAACCGTGACGTCGACATCGATGTCAACCCCTGCAAGAAGAAGCACTTGACCAACACCCGTTCTTCGGCATCGGACGAAGCCCTGCGCTTGACGCCGCCCCAGGATATGGGCCTTGAAAAATCTTTGGAATGGATCAATGACGACGAACTCGTCGAAGTTACGCCGCAGAGCATCCGTATCCGCAAAGCTATCCTCGACAAACACGACCGCAAAAAGGCTATGCGCCGCGGCCAGTAATACAAGCCTATGAAGAGAAGGTTTGCTGCACTTGCAGTAAGCCTTCTTTTTTCTTGACTTTGAGCATGCTCTAAGGCGTATAATGAAAAAGAACCGTTTAAGGTCATTTATGGTAGGAGGTAAGGTTATGGAAAAATCAAAAGTGTATTTTACGGATTTTCGCTGTCATCCGGGAACGAACAATTTACAGAAGTTGCAGAAACTCTGTAAGAAGGCCGGCATCGGAAATATCAACTTTGAAGGCAAATTCGTTGCTATCAAACTCCATTTCGGGGAACTGGGCTGTTTGGCATCCCTGCGTCCGCAGTACGTCAAAGCCGTTGCTGATGTCGTTAAAGAATTGGGCGGTCGTCCTTTCTTGACGGACTGCAACACCCTCTATCCGGGCAGCCGTAAACATGCCCTGGAACATATGGACTGTGCCAACCTCAATGGTTATAACACGGTGACGACAGGCTGTCAGATCATCATTGGCGACGGTCTCCGCGGTACAGATGAAGTTGAAATTCCCGTTAAAAACGGCGAATACGTCGAAACGGCTAAAATCGGCCGGGCCATTATGGATGCCGACGTCTTCATCAGCCTGGCTCACTTCAAAGGTCATGAATCGACGGGTTTTGGCGGCGCCATTAAAAATATCGGCATGGGCTGCGGCAGCCGTGCCGGTAAGATGGAACAACATTCGTCAGGCAAACCCGTCGTCGACGAAAGCCTGTGCCGCAACTGTCATCGCTGCGCCAAAGAATGCGGCTCGGATGCCATCATCTATGAAAACAATGTAGCTCATATCGTCCAGGAACTGTGCAAGGGCTGCGGCCGCTGCATCGGTGCCTGTGCCTTTGACGCCATCCAGACTGTCGAATGGGACGCCAATGAAAAACTCGACCGCAAAATGGCCGAATATGCTCAGGCTGTCTGTCAGGACCGTCCGTGCTTCCATATCAACATGGTCATGGACATTTCTCCGAACTGCGACTGTCATGCTGAAAACGACGCCCCCATTCTGCCAAATATCGGCATGTTTGCGTCCTTTGACCCGGTAGCCCTCGACCAGGCCTGTGTCGATGCCTGTCAGAAGGCGACGCCTATGGCCAACAGCCAGCTGTCCGATCATTTAGCTCAGCCCGATTGGCACCATCACCACGATCATTTCCTCGACAGCAATCCTAACGTCGACTGGAAGACGACCTTGGAACATGCAGAAAAAATCGGTTTGGGTACGCGGGAATACGAATTAGTTACCGTTCATTAAGCACACTTAACCTTGTCTCCCAAGGTACTTTGCCCCTATAAGTCATGCCGGCTTATAGGGGCTTTTTGGCCCACGGGACCGCCTTACGACGAGGGGCAAAGGGCACATCTGGTAGGAAAGGGGGGCATCCCTTTTTTCTTGCCACAGGATACTGATATATGCTATCATGTAATGTAAACCTAAATTACGATTTTATAAAAATGGAGAGACATACATGGATTTTCAGCGCAATCAATTTTATCATATTATATCCTACGGCTGTCAGGCCAATGTGTCGGACAGTGAGCACTATGCAGGCCAGCTGGAAGCCTTAGGCTACCACCATACGGAAGACCTTGACATGGCCGACGTCATCTTGGTCAACACCTGCTGCGTGCGGGAAACGGCGGAAGATAAGACTTTGGGGAAAATCGGGGAATTCAAGCATTTGAAGGCCAAGAATCCCGATCTCATCATCGCCATCACCGGCTGCATGGCTCAGGAGTGGCAGGATAAGCTCTTTAAAAGGGCCCCCCATATCGATTTGGTCATTGGGACCCACAACATTCATAAGCTCATCGAGCTCATTGAAAAGCGGAACAGCAAAAAGGCACATTATATGGAAGCCGATATGAGCCTGCCGGCTTTTCACGACATGCCGGTCAAGCGCTTTCAGAATTTCTTTGCCTGGATCCCCATCATGAACGGCTGCAATAAGTTCTGCACCTACTGCATCGTTCCTTACGTCCGGGGCCGTGAAGTGAGTCGTCCCATTGATGCCATCGTCGAAGAAATCAAGAAAGTCGCTGCCGAAGGCTATAAGGAAATCACCCTTCTCGGGCAGAACGTCAATTCCTACGGGCTCGATTTAAAGGACGGTACGGACTTTTCCAAACTCGTGAAGGCTGTCGACGCCATTGACGGTATCGAGCGGGTCCGCTACATGACAAGTCACCCGAAGGACATGACCTTTGCCATGATCGACGCCATTGCCGAAAGCCAAAAAATCGTCAATCACATGCATCTGCCCATTCAGTGCGGGTCCGATGAACTCTTAAAGAAGATGAACCGCGGCTATACGACGGAACATTATTTAGAACTCGTCGACTACGCCAGAAAGCGCATGCCCGATTTGGTCCTGACGACGGATATCATCGTCGGCTTCCCGGGAGAAACGGAAGCCATGTTCCAGGATACGCTGGACCTTTTAAAACGCGTCCAGTATGACATGGCCTATACCTTCATCTATTCGCCGCGGACGGGAACGCCGGCAGCGACGATGCCGGATCAGATTCCTCAGGACGAAAAGAGCCGCCGCCTGCAGCGTCTGATGGATGTCCAAAACGTATACAGCTTGCAGAAAAATAAAGAAATGGAGAACCAGGTCTACGACGTCATCGTTGAAGGTCCGACGAAGAACGATGCCGATCATTGGTTTGGCCGGACGACGGGCAATAAGATGATCATCTGGGAAAATGACGGGTCCGTTGCCATCGGCGATACCGTCCCCGTGGCTGTCGATAAAGGTCAGACATGGGTTCTCAAAGGCCACTTAGTACACTAAGGAAGGTGAGACTTTGGCAGGAAAAAAATTAACGCCCATGATGGAGCAGTACATGGAAGTCAAAGAGCAGTGCCAGGATAAGATTCTCTTTTTCCGCCTCGGTGACTTCTATGAGATGTTTTTTGACGATGCCTTGACGGTGTCGCGCGAACTCGATTTGACATTGACCGGCCGGGCCGGCGGCAATAAGGAAAAAGTCCCTATGTGCGGCGTCCCCTTTCATTCGGCCGATACCTATATCGAGCGCTTGGTCCATAAAGGGTATAAGGTTGCG
Source organism: Megasphaera sp. DISK 18 (assembly GCF_001682955.1). Lineage (NCBI taxonomy): Bacteria > Bacillati > Bacillota > Negativicutes > Veillonellales > Veillonellaceae > Megasphaera > Megasphaera sp. DISK 18. The sequence continues at coordinate 83,653 of NZ_LUGJ01000034.1, read as the reverse complement.
ATTTGTGAACAAATTGAAGATCCTAAATTGGCCAAGGGCCTCGTCAAGCGGAAAATCATCAAGGTCATCACGCCGGGGACGATTACCCTGGAAAATGCCGTAGCTTCAAAACAGAATAACTATATCGGCTGCCTCACGGCAAGTGACGGCATCATTTCCATGGCCCTAACGGATGTTACGACCGGTGAGTGCCTATGGGCCGACTGCGCTGCCTCTGAGATGGGCGACGTTTTATTTGACATCCTTGCCGTCTACGAGCCGAGTGAACTGATTTACGCCAATATGGGCGAGTATATGAAAACGGTACAGCACTACCTGAAGGGACACCTGAGTCAGTGCACGGTAACGGCTTTTGCCGTCGATGACAGCGTCGATTATAAGGAACAAGCCAAGTCGTATTTTGAGGCCGAAGCCTTTGCCGCCGCATCGCGGGCCGGAACCTGCATCGGCATCCTCCTGAACTATGTCAGGGATGTCATGCAGTCCGATATTTCGCATATCAATTCGCTGGAACACATCGATAATGAACGGCGCCTGGTCATCGACGCTGCCAGCCTGCGCCATTTGGAAGTTACCCAGAACGTCCGCGACGGCGGTCGCCGGGGCACCCTCCTCGACGTCCTCGACAAGACCAATACGGCTATGGGCGGAAGGCTTCTTCGCAAGTGGCTTGAAGCGCCGCTCATCCGCATCGCTGACATTACGCGTCGCCAAGATGCCGTAGAAGACCTGGTCCTCCATGAAATCATGCGCCAGGATCTCTCTGACGTACTCGATCGGATTTACGATTTCGAACGCATTTTGACGCGCATCGAAACGGGGACGGCGACGCCGAAGGACATGGTTGCCCTGCGCGAATCCTTGGCAGTCATTCCTCAACTGAAAGACGTCTTGTCCGGAGCTGAAGCCGACTTGCTGCACAGCCTGAATGATCGTCTGGAAACCCATGATGACGTCTATGACCTCTTATGCCGGGGCATTAAGGATGAACCGGGCTTGGTCATCCGCAACGGCGGCGTCATCCGCGACGGCTTTTCACCGGATCTCGACGAAATCCGCTCCATTGCCGCTAACAGCCATGCCTTTTTGCAGCAGCTCGAAGAAGAAGAAAAAGAAAAGACCGGCATCAAGCTGAAAATCGGCTATACGAAGGTCTTTGGCTATTATTTTGAAATCTCTCATTCCAATACCAAACCGATTCCCGACTACTACGTGCGCAAACAGACCTTGGTCAACGCCGAACGCTATATTACGCCGGAGCTGAAGGAATTTGAAATAAAGGCTCTGACCAGTCAGGAACGGATGCTGGAATTAGAATATAAATTGTTCGGCGACATTCGCCGCCAAATCCAGGCCCATATCCCGGCCATGCAGGAAACGGCCCGAGCCATTGCCCGCGTCGACTGCCTGTACAGTTTGGCGGCGACCGCCTACGATAACCGCTACGTCCGGCCATCCCTCAATACGAAATCCGCCATTCGCATCAAAGACGGCCGCCATCCCATTGTCGAGCGGTATTTGAAAGATGAATTGTTCGTCCCTAACGACGTCAACTTAAATCATGACGACCATGAAATTCTGGTCATCACCGGACCCAACATGGCCGGGAAATCAACGTATATGCGCCAAGTAGCCGTACTGGTCCTCATGGCTCAGGCCGGGTCCTTCATTCCGGCCAAAGAAGCCTCTATCTGCCCGGTAGACCGCATCTTTACCCGCATCGGCGCCAGCGACGACATCTTGACCGGCCAGAGTACCTTCATGGTGGAAATGAAGGAAGTCTCTTATATCTTAAAACATGCCACCTCCCGAAGCCTGCTCATCCTCGATGAAATCGGCAGGGGAACGAGTACCTTCGACGGCATGTCCATCGCCCGGGCTGTCATCGAATACTGCCTGAAAAACGTCCACGGCCTGACCTTGTTTGCTACGCATTATCACGAGCTCATCGCCATGGCCGACGACTCGCCGAAGATTAAAAACTATACCGTCGCCGTTAAGGAACGGGGCAAGCACATCAAGTTCCTGCGGCGCATCGTTCCCGGCGGGGCCGACCGCAGTTACGGCCTTCACGTCGCCCGTTTGGCGGGGCTGCCGGAAAGCCTTTTAAAACGAGCGGACGTCATTCTTGAAGAGTTGGAAAAAGAAGGGGGCGGAACGATGCCGGCTCAAAGGCCGGTCGTTCAAGAGCCATCCCCCATGGGAGACAGCCTCTTTTCCAGCCCGGTCATCGACAAGCTCCTCGGTGTCGATGTGAGCAGCATGACGCCTATTGAAGCGATTTCTTTCTTATATAGTCTGCAAAAAGATGCTAAAGAAGGAAGTGGAATCCATTGAGTTCAATCATTCATGTCTTAGATGAAGCAACACGCAATAAAATCGCTGCCGGTGAAGTCGTCGAACGGCCGGCGTCGTGCATCAAAGAGCTCGTCGAAAATGCCATTGATGCCGGAGCCTCTTCCGTTGAGGTAGAAATCGCCGACGGCGGCCAGTCTTATATGCGGGTCACTGACGACGGCTGCGGTATGAGTGCCGAAGATGCTAAAAAATGTATCATCCGCCACGGGACGAGTAAAATCAGTTCCGTCGAAGATATCTTTGCCATTACGTCCTTAGGCTTTCGCGGCGAAGCCGTGCCCAGCATCGCTGCCGTGTCGCACATGCAGATCACGACCCGTCAGGAAGGGGATGACTTTGCAACCCACCTCCTACTCGACGGCGGCGTCATTACGTCGGAAGACCAAGCCGGAGCTCCGGTGGGGACGACGATGGAGGTAAGCGACCTCTTTTATAATACGCCGGCCCGGCGGAAGTTCTTAAAGAGTGAACGGACGGAAAGCTCCAAGATTTCGGAAATGGTCACCAAACTGGCCTTAGCCAATCCGTCTATTGCCTTTACCTTTACCAATAACGGCCGAACGACGATGAAGACCGGCGGTACCGGTGACTTGCGAGAAACGATTGCCAATATCTACGGTGCCCAAGTGGCTCGAGAAGTCTTTGCCATTAAGGGCGAGCAGGACGGCATTACCCTCGAAGGCTATGTGGGAAAGCCGTCGGTCTTAAAGAGCAACCGCGGCTGGCAGACGTGCATCGTCAACCAGCGCATCGTCCATAACCCTTTGATGTTCAAGGCCATTGACAACGCCTATCACGCCATGCTGCCAAAATCGGGCTATCCCTTTGCCATGCTCCATCTTCGCGTCGACCCGGCGGCCATTGACGTCAACGTTCATCCGGCTAAGACGGAAATCAAGTTTTCCGATGAACAGGCCGTCTACCGGGCCATCTACCGCAGCATTGTAACAGCTTTGGTTGAGCAGGAAAAGCCGGAAGACATGGCCAAGACGATTGAACCGCCGTCAGAAGAAAAGACAATGGGACTGCCGGCCGTCGAAGAGATCCGCATTGCGCCGTCCAATCCGGCATCGACTGAAAAGTCCTCTTCGCCCGTGTCGGCAGTTCCTCAGCCTGCGGCACTGTTTACCGTCGACAAAGCGATGGCTTCGGAAGAAACGGATTCCCTGCGGGAAGAACCGAGCCCGGCCCGCTCCTTTACCGGCCGCCCTGCTTCTTCGATTCCCCGTCAGGAGCGGACTTATGAACCGCCGACTCGAACCGGTGACAGCAGTCGCCTCTTTTCAGAGGCCCTGGCTCAGCACGGACAAGGTGGCGGTGCGATGGAAGCCGCTGCATCAGATGCAGGGGAAGAGGCGCCGAAAATCGTCTTTGAAGGCGATGACGACGTCTTTATCCCCCTCGGCGTCGTAGCCGACTGCTTCATCGTCGCCAAGAAGGGGCAGGATCTGTACATCGTCGACCAGCATGCGGCTCACGAACGGATTCGTTACGACACCTTCTGCCGCCGTGTCGAACGGATGCCGAGTCAGCAGCTGCTGACGCCGGAATTCATTGAAGTCGACGGCGACGATATGACCCTCCTCTTGGAGCGGCAGGACATCTTTTCCGACTTGGGATATGCCTACTCTGAAGCCGGGCCGTCGACACTTCGTATAGAAGAAGTTCCCTGCGATCTGCAGAGCAGCGACATTGCAGATTCATTGAAGGATATCTGCCAACTCCTCCACGACCAGAAAGAGCCCGATAAGGCCATGGTCCGCCATCGCTCCCTGGCGTATCTCTCGTGCCACGGTGCTGTAAAGGCCGGCGACCAACTTAATATCCGCCAGATGAAGCAGCTCTTGGACGATCTCTTCCACACGGAAAAACCTTACGTCTGCCCTCACGGCCGACCGATTATCATCCGCTTTACGCCAAAAGAATTGGCCCATCTCTTTAAACGGACATGAGGACGAATATCTACGTCGTGCCTTCCTTAAAGGCCAAAGAAAAATTGCAGGATGAGGGAAGGGCCTGGGCTGAAGAAATGGGCTTTTCCTTTGTGCCTCGGCGCAAGCGGACCATCTCCGATTTGATGAAGGACTATGGAGAAAATTTCCTCGTCTACTCGTCGCGGGGACCTCAAATCGATCGCCCCGAAGGCAGCCATTTTTTCAGCCTCAATATGGCTGAACTGCGGATTCAGCACCTTCGCAAGGGGCAGCCGGATCATTTGCTGACGGCCCTTCAGGGAGGGACTCCGGGGGATGTGCCCTTGTCAGTCCTGGACTGCACCTGCGGCTTTGGCGCCGATGCCATGGTTGCTTCCTTCGGCCTGCCCGAAGGATCTGCAGTAGATGCTTTAGAAGTGTCGCCTCTCCTGGCGGCCGTAACGTCCTGGGGGTTTTCCCGCTTCGTCCACGATAAGGATGACGTCACGGCGGCCTTGCGCCGCATTTCGCTGCATTGCGGCGATTATCGTCACTATCTCGAAGCAGACGGCGGGCCTTTTTATGACGTCCTCTACTTCGACCCCATGTTCCGGCGCCCCGTCGAAGGGAGCTGCCAGTTCCAGCCCGTGCGGGCCATCATGGATCACGGCAGTCTCACGTCGGACCTCATTGAGCGGGCCCTTCAGAAGGCACGGCGCCGGGTCGTCATTAAAGAACGGGACTTTCGTCAATTGTGTCGGGATTTCCCGACGGCGACATTGTATGGCGGCAAATACAGTCACATTGGCTATGCCGTATTGGAGTGTGAATCATGGAAAAAGTAATTGCCATCATCGGCCCGACGGCGGTGGGAAAGACAGCCCTCAGCTTTTCCCTGGCCGATCACTACGGGACCGACCTCATTTCCGGCGATGCCTATCAAATTTATCGCCACATGGATATCGGCACGGCCAAGCCAACGGCCGATGAACTGACCCGGTACCGCCATTATTTAATCGATATCGCCGACCCTGATGAGCCGTATTCGGCTGCTAAATTCTGCTGCATGGCAGGTGAGGCTATTACCAAAATCAATGGGGAGGGGAAGATTCCCATCCTCGTCGGCGGCACGGGCCTTTACGTCCAGTCCCTCCTCGAAGGCTACGACTTTCAGGCCTCGCGGATGACGGAGGCTGATAAACAGCGAGCTCAGGCCAAGTTAGAAGGGCTCGATGAGGAAACCCTCAAAGACTATATCCGAAAAGAGACGGATTGGGAGCCGCCGGACTGGCACGAACTCTTGTCCAACACCCACCGCTTGACGCGTCTGGTCAGCGCTGTCGAACAGGGCGAGGGAAAATCCTTCGTCCGCCAGGGCAAGGCCCGTGATCTCGTCTATGACGCCTATGTCATCGGCCTTCGCCTGCCTCGGGAAGTTTTGTACGCCCGTATCGAAGAACGGGTCGACATCATGATAGAAGGCGGTTGGATTGACGAAGTCCGCCACCTCCTGAACCTTGGTTTTTCCCTTGACTCTCAGGCCATGAAGGCTATCGGCTATCAGGAATTGGGCCGATACGTACAAGGTGCGATGCCTCTTGACGAAGCCGTTCGTCAAATCAAGGCAAGGACGAGGCATTTTGCCAAGCGCCAGCTGACTTGGTTTAAGCGGATGCCTTATATTCACTGGTATGATAAGGATCACTATGATAACGAACAAGGATTGATAGCCGCTGTTTTAAAGGATATCGATCGTTAGCTTATAGATAGAAAGGAATCAACGACATTGTCTCTGGATTTAGAAGTATTACGAAAAGAAGCACTGGCACTTTGTGCCCCTCAGTTTGAACGCATTGACACCATTTGTCTGAAAAACACGGAAAAAGTATTGAAAGCCTATAAGGATGCGCAAATTTCTTCCTACCAGTTTGCCGGCACATCGGGTTACGGCTACAGCGACATGGGCCGGGAAAAACTCGATGAAGTCTTTGCCCGGGTCTTCAAGGCGGAAAAAGCCTTGGTCCGTCCTCACTTCGTGTCGGGAACCCACGCCTTGGCGACGGTCTTACTGTCTCTCCTTCATACGGGAGACCTCATGATGAGCCTCATCGGCGCTCCTTACGACACGATGCAGGGCGTCATCGGCTATGCCCGCCACACGCCTCATTCCTTAAAAGAAATCGGCGTCCACTATGAAGAAGTGCCCTTGAAGGATAATTCTTACGACCTTTCCGGCATTGAAAAACAGGTTGGCGAAAAGCAGCCGAAACTGGTCCTCATCCAGCGCTCTCGCGGCTACAGTACGCGGGCATCGCTCACCATTGAAGACATTGAAAAAATCATCGCCGTCGTCCGCAGGGTCAGCCCGAAGACCATCTGCTTCGTCGATAACTGCTATGGTGAATTTGCGGCCGAACGAGAACCTATCGAAGCCGGTGCCGATATCATCGCCGGTTCACTCATCAAGAACCCCGGCGGCGGCATTGCTCCGACGGGAGGTTATATTGCCGGCAAGGCGGAACTCATCGAAGCTGCAGCCGACTACCTGACGGCACCGGGACTCGGTGACGAACTCGGTTCTTATGCTGCCGGCTACCGCCTCTTCTTCCAGGGATTTTTTATGGCCCCTCACGTTACGGCTCAGGCCATTAAAGGGGCTGTCTTTGCAGCCGCTGTCTTTGAAAAAATGGGCTTTCGCGTATCGCCGGCCGTTACGACGCTGCGCGTCGATTTGATTCAGACTATCTATTTAGAAAACGAGCAGAATATGTGCCTCTTTTGCCAGGGAATTCAAGGCTTTTCGCCTGTCGATGCCCATGTCACGCCCATTCCTGATGATATGCCGGGATATGCCGACAAAATCATCATGGCAGCCGGCGACTTCGTCCAGGGCTCGTCCATTGAGCTCTCGGCCGACGGCCCGATTCGCGATCCCTACATGATCTACCTCCAAGGGGGCATCGTCTTTGAACACAACGTATTGGCTATCTTAAGCGCGGCTCAGTACATCGCCGAACATCGGGAAGGAGCGGCTCATGATTAAGGAAGTCCTGGTCGTCGAAGGAAGGTCTGACGTCGCCCGCATTCGGGCCAGCCACATCGACGTCGACATGATTACGACCGATGGGTTCAACTTAAAACCCCATACGCTGGACCAGATTCGCTGTGCTTATGAAAAACGAGGCATTATTATCCTGACCGACCCCGACCGGGCGGGGGAACAGATCCGAAAGTTCCTGACCGATCGTTTCCCCAATGCCAAGCACGCCTTTATTCCCCGGAAAGATGCTATTGCCAACGATGACCTCGGTGTCGAACAGGCATCACCTGAAGCCATCCGCCTGGCCTTGTCCAAGGTTCGCTGTGCCGCCTATGAACCGCAGGATACCTTTTCCATGAGCGACCTTAACGGGGCCGGATTGAACGGCAGTCCTGACGCATCCGACCGCCGGGCGCAAGTCGGGGCCATACTCGGCATCGGCTACGGCAATGCCAAACAGTTTTTAAAACGATTAAATCATTACGGTGTTACCCGCCAGGAGTGGGACCAGGCTATCCGCCAGATTGATGAGGTGAAATAATGAAAGAAGTCGACTTATCTAATCCCGACGTCGTCCGCTACGTCGTCAACCGCTTTGGCCTGCGCATGAATAAGAAGCTGGGGCAGAACTTCCTCATTCGTCACAGTGTCGTCGATGACATCGCCGATGCGGCGGATCTCAGTGAGGGCGATCCGGTCCTTGAAATCGGGCCGGGCATCGGGACCCTGACCCAGGCACTGGCCGAAACAGGGGCAGCCGTAACCGCTGTCGAATTGGATGACCATCTGCTGCCTGTTCTCGATAAAACCTTGGAACATTACGACAACGTCCGTGTCGTCCACGGCGATATTATGCGTACGGACATTGAAACCCTCATGAATCACCAGCCTTTCAAGGTCTGTGCCAACCTGCCGTACTACATCACGACGCCGATCATCATGAAGCTCTTGGAACAGAAACTGCCAATTGAACGGATCGTCGTCATGGTTCAAAAAGAAGTGGCTGAACGAATGGTAGCCGTACCGGGCCATAAGATTTACGGGGCTCTCTCGGTGTCGGTTCAGTATTATACGGAACCGAAGATGCTCTTTGAAATCTCGCCGAAGTGCTTCATGCCGGCGCCGGAAGTCACGTCGGCCGTCGTTGCCATGGATGTCCGTAGGGAACCTCCTGTCGATTTGATGGATGAAAAACGGTTCTTTAGTGTCGTCAAAGCGGCCTTTCAGCAGCGGCGGAAAACCTTGTCCAATGCCTTGAAGAATACGGGGATGACCAAGGAACAGATTGCCAATGTCTTGGAAGCGGCCTCCATCGACGGAAAGCGTCGTGGTGAAACCTTGTCGCTCCAAGAATTTGCCGACATTGCCAACTACTGGGTCAAAACGACGAAGGGTGAAACCTTGTAAGCGAAGGAGCGCCAGGACCGATCGTCGTGCCGTGCGTTTGTGAGAGGATTCCCTATGAATGGAGTATAGCGAAACCTCCTTCATAGGGAGCCGGCCTCTTCCACCCCAAGGAAGCGTGCTGGTAAAGACTCTCAAAGGGGCTTTCCTGTCGACGAGGGGAAATTACCTGGAAATTACTTGACGAATAGTATGTACCGTGATATACTAATTAAGTCTTTTGTGGAGCGGTATCGAAGTGGTCATAACGGGGCTGACTCGAAATCAGTTAGGCCGAAAGGTCTCGTGGGTTCGAATCCCACCCGCTCCGCCACAATGAAAAGCCGCACTGTTAAGCCTTTTATAGGTTTGCCAGTGCGGCTTTCTTTTTTTTGTCATGAAATAAATGATTGTCTTATCGTTGGATGTTTGTCGAGAGAGAGACCGATGGTATTGTAATCGCCTTCACATAATTTTACGAAGAGCAAGAAACAGCCGTGAGTTTTAAGACTCACGGTTGTTTCGATTACTCTGACTGTCGCCCTCGTCATCATCAGGTATCGATGGAGTCTCCTGGCGATACCATGTGGGTGTGTTTTACGCGCCAATTCGTCATTTTATTGTAAAGCCAGAGACCATAGATGCCTATGGTAATCAGCGTGAAGAACCACCATTTGATGTAGTTGCCGAAGAGCTGTGTCCCCGTCCCGTCGAAATAGAGACGGTGGCCGTCGATGACCGTATTGCGGCACAGCCAGCGTTGGAACATGACGTAGCCCCAGGGATAGGCGATGCCGAGGGTGACGATCGTCAGAAGGGTCATAATCAGATAATAACCGATAAAACCGAGCACCGATCCTTCGAAGTAAGATTCTTTTGAAACATTCATAGATAACACCTGCTTTCTTTTTATGTGCCCTCATAGGGCCTGAGGCCCGGCGGGGGAGGAATCTCCCTGTCCCGAACCGAGTACCTTCATGCTTCCTATTATACCAAATTTTTGACTTTATTATACCATTTATGCAAAATATTAGAGTGTAGTCAAGGCATCAGCCATTTCGCATCAGCCCTGTACCATAAGCGAATCACAGCGATTCGGAAAACAATAAATAATAGGTCTTATTTGTGTCATATCTACGCAAAAACCTCATGAAAGCCTTCATCGCAGTGACAATTTTGGCTGGACTGACTATATTTTTTATGCTATAATAACAAAAAGTAATTTTAGTTATCATTTGAAAACTGGAAATGGAGGATGTTACTATGCAGAAAAAAAGTATTTTAATTGCAATGTTTTGGGTTTTAGCCGCAGTATTACTTCCTGTGTCGTCGACTTCTTTTGCAGCTACGATTGTTCCTGCCGGTCAATCGTCTTATTCCGCCGATGCTTTATATGGAACCTATCCGTTCGTCGGCTCCGATGAAGACAGTAACTACTATCTGGATCCTTCCAGCGCCTATTTTGCCAATCGTGAAAGCAGTGTTCCTGCTTTAGGCGGATTGGTTTATAAAGTAAAGAAGGGTAGCAGCGATGTTGCTGTCAGCCAGCTCGATCCGTACAACGTAACCTTCTCGACCTACACGGGCAACTCCGAACGCTATATCTCCGTCGACCGTGTCATGCATAACGGCGTAAACGTTCGCCAGGAAATGACGGAAAACAATCAGGCTTTCTTTGACAGCTTGTTCTGGAAAATCGCTGACGTTACGGGCGCAACGGAATACTGGAGAACCCACGTAAATAACTAAATTCCTCATAGTAAGTCTTAAACCCTGCAATGAATGTTGCAGGGTTTTTTGCTGTCTGTGACGAAGTTATTAAGGACGACAGTTTTTGTCTGGGAAGCGAGTGATGGTATGAAGAATAGAACATATTCAGAAGAAGAGTATTTACAGATTGCAGAAATTCAACACTTTGCCTTCTGTCCTCGTCAGTGGGCCTTGGATTATTTGGAGGGACAGTGGCAGGAAAATGTCTTGACTATCGAAGGCCATGCCCTGCACGATAAGGCCCATGACCCCATGAGCCGGGAAAAGCGAAGGGGGAAGATCATCGTACGGGGGATGCGCGTTTTTTCAGCTTCTTTGGGGATTTCCGGCGATTGTGATATCGTGGAATTTCATCAAAAGAAGGACGGTGTCTTTATTCCTTCTTTTGAGGGAACCTACGAGGTGATACCCATTGAATACAAGCGGGGCCGGCCGAAGGAAGGAGAGGAAGATGTCTTTCAATTAGCCTTGCAGGCCCTCTGCTTGGAAGACATGTTTTGTACGACCATTCCCTACGGCTACATCTATTACGGGGAAACGAGGCGGCGGGAAAAGGCAATATTTTCAGAGGAGCAGCGGGAAAGAATCATGAAGCTCTTGGGACAGATGCGCCAATATATTCAAAGGGGATATACGCCGAAAGTACGGCGCCGCAAGGGATGCCGTAAGTGCTCCTTAGCTGATGTTTGCCTGCCGAAATTAAAGCAAGATACTTCGGTTCAAGATTATTTAGAAAAGAAGTTGATCGAATGAAGCCTTTATTGAATACCTTATTTGTAACGACGGACGGGGTCTACCTGTCTTTAGATGGAGAAAATATCGTCGTCTTAAAAGATCAGGCCGCACTGGCTCGATTTCCTCTCCATAATTTTGAGCAAATTACGACTTTCAGCTATTTGGGAGCCAGCCCGGCTCTGATGAAAAAATGCGCCGATATGAATATTGCCCTGAATTTTATGTCGCCTCAGGGGCGGTTTCAGGCACGGGTCATCGGAAGGAGCAACGGCAATGTCTTACTTCGAAAAGAACAGTATCGCCGGTCAGACAGCGAAGAAACGTGTTTGCCCTTAGCACGGGCCTTTATTTTAGGAAAGCTTTATAACGGCCGCTGGGTATTGGAACGGATGATGCGCGATCATGCGATGCGGCTGCCCATGGAGGCGTTCCAAAAAACGTCAACCCTTATGAAAGAGGCTTGTCAGTCCCTGATGTCGGCTGCCGATTTAGGCGAAATACGAGGGATTGAAGGGCAGGCCGGAGCGGCTTACTTTTCCGTTTTCGATGCCATGATACTGAACCAGAAAGACGACTTTTTCTTTACGGAGCGAAATAGAAGGCCGCCTCTCGACCGAATGAACTGCTTACTGTCCTTTCTATACGCCATGCTGGCCAATGATGCCGGAGCAGCCTTAGAAGGCGTCGGCCTTGATTCTTACGTGGGATTCTTGCATCGTGACCGGCCGGGGCGCCAGTCCCTGGCCTTGGATTTGATGGAAGAGCTTCGACCGGTCATGGTCGACCGCACGGCTCTGTCCATGGTCAATACCAAGAAAATCAAGGGCAGTGACTTTTATGAGGAAGAAGGGGGTGCCGTCTTGTTGACTGACGAAGGACGCCGAAAAGTCTTGTCGTACTGGCACGATCACAAAGAAGAGACGATTCAGCATCCCTTCTTACAGGAAAAGATGAAGTGGGGCCTCGTTCCTCATGCTCAGGCCTTGTTGTTGGCACGGTATCTGCGCGGTGATTTAGACGGATACCCGCCGTTTATGTGGAAGTAGGGATGATTATGTATGTCTTAATTACGTACGATATCAGTACCGTTGACAGTGCCGGGAAAAGCCGCTTGAGAAAGGTAGCCAAGGTCTGTCAGAATTACGGACAGCGCGTCCAAAACTCCGTCTTTGAATGCAAAGTCGATCCGGCCCAGTGTAAAACCTTAGAACTGAAGTTGGAGAACATCATTGACGAAGCTACAGACAGCCTGCGGTTTTATTATTTAGGCAAGACGAAAGAACTGAAAGTCAAACACGTCGGGGCAAAGCCGGCTTACGATATCGAGAGCACTCTCATCATATGAAGCGCGCAAGGGAAGTTCCCTTATTTTTCCCCTGTTTGTGGTTGTTAGCAACGGTGAAAAGATAAATGGGGAATCATTGTCGTGTGATGTATCCTGATTGTGGAGATGTGACCCTATTTTTACGGCTGTGTATTTGGGAAAACAGCTTTGCTGCCGCCCCTCCTCATGGGCGTGATAGACGCCGGCTGTATTAATCGGAGGGGATTTCCCGGTTGACGGTGATTCCGTAATGAGTTTTTTATGTTAACGGCCTATGGTGATTGAAAGAGCGGGGGCGTGAATGGTATAATAGATGTGTAAGTGTCACACACTTTTGATTTGTATCGATTAAAAGTGTGTGTGGATTGAAAGATATATGTTGTGGTTAGCTTACCACAAACGATATCGCACCCTTTTTGGGTGCGCGGATTAAAAGCGTGATGCGGCAAGTGGTTCTTTGAAACTGCTTGCCGCATCTTTTATGCAGACACGTTTCGGAAATTACGGCAGCAAGGTGAAAAAGCCCGCAGCTGTTTGATCTTTTCTGTTATATATCGAAATCCTGAGTGGGTACACATTGGGCAAAGGCCCTGAAAATATGGTATACTTAATGAGCATAAGTGAGGAGTGATCTTTTGAAAGGTATTGTATTGGCTGGTGGAAGCGGAACTCGCCTGTATCCGCTGACGACAGTGACATCGAAGCAGTTATTGCCGGTCTACGACAAGCCCATGATTTATTATCCCTTGTCGACCTTGATGTTGGCCGGAATTCGGGATATTTTGATTATTTCTACGCCGACGGATTTGCCGAACTTTGAGCGCCTCCTCGGCGACGGCTCTCATTACGGAATCCATTTGAGCTATAAGGTTCAGCCTTCGCCTGACGGCTTGGCTCAGGCCTTTATCCTCGGGGAAGAATTTATCGATGGGGAACCGTGTGCCATGATTCTCGGCGACAATATTTTCTACGGTGCCGGCCTGACCCGTCACCTGCAGCAAGCCGCTAAGATGCGGGAAGGGGCCACCGTGTTTGGTTACTACGTTGACGATCCGGAACGGTTCGGCGTCATTGAATTCGACAGGGAGGGAAAGGCTATTTCTATCGAAGAAAAGCCGCAGCAGCCGAAGTCGAACTACGCCGTAACGGGCCTTTATTTCTACGATCGCCACGTCTGCGAATATGCTAAGCAAGTGAAGCCCTCGGCTCGCGGCGAACTGGAAATCACCGATTTGAATAAGATTTATTTGGAAAAAGGAAAACTCGATGTCGTAACCCTCGGACGTGGTTACGCCTGGCTCGATACGGGAACCGTCGACAGCCTGAGTGAAGCCTCTTCTTTCGTAAAGGCCGTGGAAAACAGAGCGGGGATCCAAATCGCTGCCTTGGAAGATATTGCTTACGGTCACGGATGGATCACCAAGGAAGTCCTCGAAGAGAGCGCTGAAAAATACGGCAAGAGCCCTTATGGACAGTATTTGAAGAAAGTCGCTGAAGGACGGTTCCTGCGGGACGAATAACACATATAGGAAGGCCTTATCGGAAGGTTACATCGAGAAATGGGAGGAACTTTTTCATGAATATCATCGTCACCGGCGGTGCTGGATTTATTGGCTCTAATTTTGTCTTTTATATGTTAAAAACACATCCTGAAGATCGGATTATTTGCTTGGATAAATTGACCTATGCCGGCAACTTGTCGACGCTGCAGCCAGTCATGGATCAGCCGAATTTTCGCTTCGTAAAAGCCGATATTTGTGACCGAAAAGCTGTCTATCAGCTCTTTGAAGAAGAAAAACCGGACATGGTCGTCAACTTTGCGGCAGAATCCCATGTCGATCGCTCTATTGAAAATCCTTCGATTTTCTTAGAAACGAATATCATGGGGACGGCAGTCCTCATGGACGCTTGCCGCAAGTACGGCATCGAACGCTATCACCAGGTATCGACGGACGAAGTCTACGGTGATTTGCCCTTAGATCGTCCGGACCTCTTCTTTACGGAAACGACACCCATTCACACGTCGAGTCCGTACAGCTCGTCGAAGGCTTCGGCCGATTTGTTGGTTCTGGCTTATCATCGGACGTATGGACTTCCGGTGACGGTGAGCCGCTGCTCCAATAACTACGGACCCTATCATTTTCCGGAAAAATTGATTCCCCTTATGATCATCAACGCTTTGAACGACAAAGCTCTTCCTGTCTACGGCGACGGCCTCAACGTCCGCGATTGGCTCTACGTTGAAGATCACTGCCGGGCTATCGATCTCATCCTTCGCAAGGGCCGTGTCGGCGAAGTCTATAACGTCGGCGGCCACAATGAAATGAAGAACATCGATATCGTTACCTTGATCTGCCGGGAACTGGGGAAGGACGAAAGTCTGATTCAGCATGTGACCGACCGCAAGGGTCACGACCGCCGCTACGCCATCGACCCGACAAAGATTCACGAGGAACTGGGCTGGCTGCCGGAAACGAAGTTTGCCGACGGCATCAAAAAGACCATCGCCTGGTACCTGGAAAATAAAGATTGGTGGCAGCCTATCGTCTCCGGTGAATATCAGACCTATTATCAAGAGATGTACGGCCATCGCGGTTAAACCCGATGAAGGGAAAGAGGGACATATTATGAAAATTTTCGTGACCGGTGTCAATGGACAACTGGGACATGACGTAATGAATGAATTGGCCAATCGCGGTCATGTTGGTATCGGCAGCGATTTGGCCCCGACATACAGCGGCATTGCTGATGACTCGGCTGTCACCAAGGCGCCGTACCGACCCTTGGATATTACCGATAAAGAAGCCGTATCACAGGCTCTACGTGAAATCCGGCCTGACGCCGTGATTCACTGCGCCGCTTGGACGGCTGTCGATATGGCTGAAGACGACGGACTCGTCGATAAGGTTCGCGCCGTCAATGCCGGCGGAACTCAGCATATTGCCGATGTCTGCAAAGCTTTGGACTGCAAGATGCTCTATCTCAGCACGGACTACGTCTTTAACGGTCAGGGAACGGAGCCGTGGCAGCCGGACTGCCGCGATTATCAGCCTCTCAACGTCTATGGACAGACGAAGCTTGAAGGAGAGCTGGCCGTATCTCAGACCTTGGATAAGTATTTTATCGTTCGCATCGCCTGGGTCTTTGGTAAGAACGGCAAAAATTTTGTTAAGACCATGCTCAGTGTCGGCAAGACCCACGATATGGTCCGCGTCGTCAACGACCAAATCGGGACGCCGACCTATACCTTTGACTTGGCGAGACTCCTCGTCGACATGATTGAAACCGATAAATACGGCTATTACCATGCGACGAATGAGGGAGGCTACATTTCCTGGTACGACTTTACCTGCGAAATCTACCGCCAAGCCGGCTATACGACCAAGGTAATTCCCGTTACGACAGCGGAATATGGCTTATCGAAGGCAAAGCGTCCTTTCAATTCGCGCCTGGACAGACAGAAACTCGTCGAAGCCGGCTTTACGCCCCTTCCCGATTGGAAGGATGCCTTGAAGCGCTATTTACAGTAACGGTCTGACACGGGCCTTACAAGAAGATAAAGGAGATATAAATCAATGGGGCAGATTACAGTAGAAAAGAATGTCGGAAATATCGAAGGCCTCTGCATCATCACACCGGCCGTTCACGGTGATGACCGCGGTTTTTTTATGGAGACCTATAATCAGCGAGATATGGAAG
The DNA here is from genome assembly GCF_001682955.1 of Megasphaera sp. DISK 18. NCBI lineage: Bacteria > Bacillati > Bacillota > Negativicutes > Veillonellales > Veillonellaceae > Megasphaera > Megasphaera sp. DISK 18. Next base: position 67,431 of record NZ_LUGJ01000034.1, on the reverse strand, counting down.
AAGCCGGTTTTCATATTAATTTCGTCCAAGACAATCAGTCTATGTCGACTAAAGGCGTCTTGCGAGGCCTTCACTTTCAAAAACACTTCCCCCAGTGCAAATTAGTTCGTGCCGTTCGGGGCAGCGTCTTTGATGTCGCCGTCGACCTTCGCCGCCAATCAAAGACCTATGGGAAGTGGTACGGTGTAGAACTGAGCGCTGAGAATAAGAAGCAGTTCCTGATTCCTGAAGGCTTTGCTCACGGATTTTTGGTCCTCAGTGACGTCGCTGAATTTTGCTATAAAGTCAATGACTTCTGGCATCCCAATGATGAAGGCGGCATGGCTTGGAACGATCCGGAAATCGGCATTCTTTGGCCCGGCCTGAAAGGAAATTATGACGGAAGCTGCCGTGCTGCCGGCTATACCCTGGCCGATGGCACGCCTCTTACGATGAGTGATAAAGACCAGCAATGGTTGGGACTGAAAGATACCTTTTCCTTTTAAGCGAAATAGAGCTCTTTTTTTCTTCGAGTGAAGCAGCGAGGTGAAGCCTATGCAGAACATCATCGCCGTCATTTGGGATTTTGATAAGACCCTTATTGACGGGAATATGCAGGATCCGATTTTTGAAGAGTACCATATCGATAAGACCGAGTTTTGGAAGGAAGTCAATGACTTGCCTGCTCAGTATGCCAAAGAAGGTATCCGGGTCAATGGCGATACGATTTATTTGAATCAGTTCATTAAGGAAACACGTAAAGGGACTTTTAAGGGACTGAACAATGAAAAACTCCGGGGCTTTGGTCAAAAACAGAAGTATTATCCCGGCGTTCCCGATATTTTCAAGAATCTCAAAGCCGTCGTAGAAAATAATCCTCGCTATCAGGAATACAATATCAAGGTCGAACACTATATCGTCAGCACGGGGATGTTGGCCATTATCAAGGGGTCGGCCGTCATGCCTTACGTCGAAGCTATTTGGGGCTGTGAATTCATTGAGGACGTTGATGAAAATCAACAGAAAATCATCAGTGAAATCGGCTACACCATCGACAACACGACGAAGACGCGTGCCTTGTTCGAAATCAATAAGGGCGTTCCTCAACGGCCCGATATTGATGTCAACGCCAAGATGTCCGACGCCTATCGCCGCGTGGCCTTTCCGAATATGATTTACATTGCCGACGGGCCCAGTGATGTGCCGGCCTTTTCGGTCATCAATAAATTCGGCGGGGCGACCTTTGCCATCTATCCCAAGGGAAATGACACGGCCTTCCAACAAGTCAATCAGCTGCGGGAAGACGGCCGCATTGACATGTATGCCGAAGCCGATTACCGTGAGGGGACGACGGCCTATATGTGGCTGACCCATAAGGTCGATGAAATGGCACGGCGCATCTACTTCGCCGAAAAAGAAAGTCTCGAAGGGGCTATCTCGTCGGCGCCGAAACACTTAGTGTAATCAAAATATGACAGCAAAAAGTCCTTCACAGGCAGGTTTGACACCCTGGCTCCGGAAGGACTTTTTTGTTCTGGAATGATGCGTTTTATGGAAATTTGACAGTGGCAGACTATTCTCCCAAGGCGTAGAGAATGTCGGCAGCGACGGCATTGAGATTGTATCGGCTGGTATAGCAGACCATCGTGCCTTGAGAAGCGGCTTGCTGGCAGGCTTTGCGGACTAGGGCGTGGCCGGTGTGATTGGTGTTGATGATCAGAATGTCGGCGCCCTGTAATTTTTGGCCGTCGAAATTCTTGTTCTCCAAAATCGTCCAGTCGGGAAAGCGAGTCCTGATTTTTTCGTGCCACAAGTCATTGCCGCCGGCGACGCAGACCGTAAACGTATCGGTCGCTTTTTCAAGGCGTGCCGTGTAGTCGTCGGGAAGGGGAAAGGCGCCTTGCTCTAAATCCTCTTGGGGACAGCGGGCTTCCCATTCTTGGAGGGACTGTTCCAAGGTCTTTACATAGCCGTCATAATTTTCCTGCAAAGCTTGAAATGCGGCCTTGGTCTGAGTCAATTCGTCGCGCAGGCTGGTAGCCTCGTCGTCGAAAACGGGCGGGGTATCGTTATAGACGAGGCGAATCAATCCCAGTCCCAAGGCAATCTGTCCGGCCGTATCAAGGACGCCGGCCAGTTTCAAAGCTTCAGCCGTATCCGATGGCGCTGTCGTATCGGTGACGGCAATGCGGCCGCGGACCTTGTGGCCCTTGATGGCCGTGGGCCGAGAAAATTGCTCGATAATTACCGTGGCAATCTTCTTTGTCTCGATATTGTCCGTGCGGTGTAAGGTATATTCCGCCTTGCGCGGCGTGAAGCTTTCCCGGGTCAACTGACATTGGCCGGTCATCAGGCCCGTTTGATCGGGAAAGGTTACAGCCGGATTGGCTTTTAACTTTTTCCATAATCGTGCTGTCGGGACGGGACGGCCGGCAAGACAGATGGCTTCGCCGTAAGGCAGGAAACGCTCTTCGCCGCGGCAGGACAGGCCTGAGAATGAATTTGTATAGAGTATCTGCGTGATTTTCATAATGGTAAAGCTCCTCATGATGCTGGAATGTTTCTATTATAAGCCATTCGAGGAGAGAATGTAAGGAGGACTAAGAGAAAGTTCGGAGAGGACAGAGACATTCCTGACAGGGAGTTCTTTAGTACAGTGTGAAAAATGAGGAAAAACTGATTTTTCTTACAGAAAGAAAAATCACGTGTGCTATAATAGTCTTAACAAAGCCCGAGCAGATAAAGACGATGATAAATGCGAAGGGGAAGTGACCATGATAAATCCCCGTGAAAGGAGGAGATGAAATAGAAAAATGTAAACCTTGTCCCTAATCACTGCCGAATAAGGCTCGGCAGTGGGAACTTAGATACATCGATATAAAAGAAAGAAGCGAAAAAATAAAATTTTCGCTGTCGCACCCAAACGGGTGCGTGGATTGAAACCAGGACAACGGCCGCAGCATGAGCCAGCGGCCGCGTCGCACCCAAACGGGTGCGTGGATTGAAACATACCTAGAGGGGTCTGAAATTTCACAGGATGCAGTCGCACCCAAACGGGTGCGTGGATTGAAACATGAATACTGACCTTAATATCATGTTCAGCACAAGTCGCACCCAAACGGGTGCGTGGATTGAAACGGCCTCGTAAGAATTGACAGCGAAGGTCATGTCGTCGCACCCAAACGGGTGCGTGGATTGAAACTCGTCACGGATTTCACCGGGCTGGAATGCTTGTGTCGCACCCAAACGGGTGCGTGGATTGAAACCATGGCCATGACAATAGGGAAGGCAAAATCAATGGTCGCACCCAAACGGGTGCGTGGATTGAAACAATGCCGGTCTGTTGCTCCGCCTCTGCGATTAAGGTCGCACCCAAACGGGTGCGTGGATTGAAACGGGTCGTTGCCGAGTGCCTTGGCCAGCTCGTCGAGTCGCACCCAAACGGGTGCGTGGATTGAAACATACATGTGAGCGCAGACCTTTAGCGTCGTCTGAGTCGCACCCAAAGGGGTGCGTGGATTGAGGCTGTGTTTGGCCGCTTTAAAATTGGGCACAAAAAAGAGGCTGTACGCCGTGATTTTGTTTCTCACGGGGTACAGCCTTTTTGCTATCACCTTATAAGAAAATATATTTTAATACGAAGATGACGGCTAGGACGTACATGAGGAGGGAAATTTTTTCCCGTTTGTTGGTCAAGACGTTGATGAAGACATACGAGATAATGCCGAAGGAGATACCTTCTGAAATGCTGTAGCAGAAAGGCATGGCAATGATCGTGATGTATGCCGGAATGGATTCGCTGAAGTCGTCAAAGTCGATACCGACGACGGCGGTCAGCATGAGGAAGCCGACGATGACCAGGGCCGGTGCCGTAGCGAAGGCCGGAATGGCCATGAAGAACGGTGATAAGAAGAGGGACAAGGCGAAGAGAATGGCCACGCAGACGGCCGTTAAACCGGTGCGGCCGCCTTCACTGACGCCGGTAGCACTTTCGACGAAGGTCGTCGTCGTGCTGGTACCGAGGACGGCACCAAAGGTCGTTGCGACGGCGTCGGCTAAGAGGGCGCCTTTGATGCGGGGCAGACGGCCGTTTTCGTCGAGCATGTTAGCCTTGGACGATACGCCGATGAGGGTTCCTAAGGTGTCGAAGATGTCGACGAAGAGGAAGGCGAACATGACGACTAAGAAATCCAGGCTGAAGACGCGGCTGAAGTCGAGTTGTCCGAAAATCGGGCTCAGGCTGGCCGGGGTAAAGGCAGCGGCACCACCGGAAAGGTCGGGGATGACGCTGAACATTTTTAATTCCGGATTGGGGACGTAGAGGCCGGTCAGTTCGCAGATGATGGCCAGAATCCAGGTGAAGAGGATGCCCCAGAGGATGTTGCCGCGGACTTTTTTGACCATCAAAACGCCGGTGAACATGATACCGATCATGGCCAGGAGAACCGTGATGCCCACGGTATTGAAGGTGCCCGTAGCGGCAGACTGTTTAAACGAGAAGAGGGCGATTTTCGTAGCCGGATTGGCGACGATGATCTGGGCATTCAAGAGGCCGATAAGGGCGATGAAGAGGCCGATACCGGCGGATACTGCCTTTTTCAGTGTCATGGGGATGGCGTTGAAGATCGCTTCGCGGACATTGGTCAGGGACAAGACGATGAAAATAATCCCTTCCACGAATACGGCTGCCAAGGCCATTTCCCAGGTGTAGCCCATCTGCAGTACGACCGTAAAGGCAAAGAAGGCGTTGAGCCCCATGCCGGGCGCCAAAGCGAAGGGATAGTTGGCAAAAACGGCCATGCACAAGGTCCCGATGAGGGAAGCCAGGGCCGTTGCCGTCAGGACGGCGCCCTTGTCCATACCGGCGGCGCTCATGATTGTCGGGTTGACGGCCAGAATGTAAGCCATAGTCATAAACGTCGTAACCCCGGCTAGGATTTCGGTGCGTACCGTCGTGCCGTTTTCACGGAGATGAAAAATACGGTCGAGAAAAGACGGTTGGTTTTCCATAACTTGTTCACACTCCTTTTTAATACTGCCATAAATGAATATAATGAATAATGACAAGTAGATATTATGGAATATTATCATTATAGGGGCTTTAGCATATTTGGGCAATACTTTTGTCAAAAAAAGGGAGAATATGGTACAATGAGTCAGAACAATAAAATATATGATATTAACGAAATAAGGGGGTACATTATGACAGTGACGCGGAACCAGTTAAAACGGCGCATTGCCGTTGCCCGGGGCCTTGAACCGGGAGACCTTGTCATTAAAGATTGCCATATTGTAGATGTATATACACAGACCACTCGAAAGGGAGATATCGTCGTTTCTGACGGCGTCATTGCCGGCGTCGGCGGCCCTTATGAAGGGAAGACCGTCATCGATGCGAAAGGCGCCTATGCGGCACCGGGCCTCATTGAAAGCCATATCCATATCGAGTCCTGTTATGTCAGTCCTGAAGAATTCGGCCGACTGGTCGTACCTTTCGGAACGACGACCATCGTGGCCGATCCCCATGAAATCGTCAACGTCTGTGGCCTGAAAGGTTTGGATTATATGATGAAGGCGGCAGAAGAAACGGCCCTAGACATCCATTTCATGGTGCCGTCCTGTGTGCCGGCTACGCCTTTTGACCACAGCGGTGCGACCCTTGAAGCGGAAGATATGGAGGCGCCCTTAGCCGATGACCGCATCCTCGGTGTCGGTGAATTCATGAACTGCCCGGGTATTCTTGAAGGACACGATGCCGTCCTCGATAAGCTCATTACGGCCTATGGTACGGGAAAACCCATTGACGGTCACAGCCCCGGTGTCCATGGCAAGGATCTTCAGGCCTACATTTCGGCCCGTATTTTGACGGACCATGAATGCTTCAGCAAAAGCGATGCCGAAGAACGGGTCCAGGCCGGGATGTACGTCCTCTTGCGCAACGGCTCGGCCTGTCACGATCTGCCGAAATTGGTCAAGGCCGTGACGCCAGAAAGCTTGCGGCGGTTCCTCTTATGCTCCGATGACCTTCATCCTAAGACGATTTTTGAAAAAGGCCACCTTAACGAACACCTGCGTTTATGCGTTGCCGCCGGTCTCTCGCCGGAAGCAGCCATCACCATGGGCACCTTAAATGCTGCTGAATGCTATCACTTCGATGACCGCGGCGCCTTGGCACCGGGCAAGCGAGCTGACATCGTCCTCTTTGAAGATTTACAGGACTTCAAGGTCCGGGCGACCTTTATCGAAGGGCAGAAGGTCGCTGAAAACGGCCATTATCTGCCTCCCTTTACGAGAGCCGATTACAGCTCGGTCGGCAGTTCGGTGACGATTGCTGATTTCTCGGAAGAAAAACTGGTCATGCATTTAAAGAGCGACCATGTGCGGACCATCGATATCATGCCCGGCGGCGTCGTTACCGGAAAGGGCGAAGCTCAGATCCGGCGCGATGAAAAGGGCGACTTCGTCTTTGATGAAAAGGTTGATATCATCAAAGTCGCCGTCGTCGAACGCCATCACGGTACGGGTAACGTCGGACTCGGTCTGCTCCGCGGCTACGGGCTTCAGAAGGGAGCTGTTGCCGTTTCCATTGCCCACGACTCTCATAATATCATCGTTGCCGGCGCCAGCAATAAGGATATGGCGGCTGCTGTCGAAGTCTTGGAAAAACAGAAGGGCGGTATGGCCGCCGTCCTTGACGGAAAGGTATTGGCCGCCATTCCGCTGCCCATTGCCGGTCTGATGAGCGATAAGCCGGCGGCCGAAGTCGACGCCGCCCTCGATGACCTTTATGACAAGGCTCGCAGCCTCTTAGGCGTCAGTAACGATGTTGATGTCATCATGACGCTGTGCTTCATGAGCCTGCCGGTCATTCCAAAACTTAAATTACTCGATACGGGATTATTCGACGTCGAGGCCTTTGATTTTGTCCCCGTTGAACTGTCCTGAAACGGAAGAGTGTGTCCTGTCTTTGAAAAAATACAACGGTATATGCTATAATAAAATAAAGTATACCTAATGTATCAGGAAGCCTGAATCAGGCTTCCTGTAAAGACGGTGCCTTTTGCAGGGCACTTCGCATACGGGGCAGGAACCACATTCCATCATAGAAAGAAGGGACCTCGCATAAGGGACAGCTTGTGCGAAATCCCTTTTTTTAGAGTCCTGTTGGATAAAAAGGAGAAGTGAGAATGGCAAAAGAATTGATTTATTTGGACAATGTATCCAAATCCTATGAGGGTCATCTGGTATTAGACGAGTTGAATCTTACCATTTCAGAAAATTCATTTGTCACCCTTTTAGGACCGAGCGGCTGCGGCAAGACGACGACTTTGCGGCTCCTTGCCGGTTTTGAAACACCCGATAAAGGGCGAATCCTCTTTGATGGGAAGGATATTACCCAGCTGCCGCCCAATCGGCGTCAGGTCAATACGGTGTTCCAGAATTATTCCCTTTTTTCGCATATGGATGTCGCCGAGAACATCGCTTTCGGGCCCAAGATTCACGGCAAGCCCCGCGACTACATCCGCGATAAGATCCGCTATGCCTTGAAACTGGTTAACCTCGACGGCTATGAACACGCCAACATCGTCGACCTCTCCGGCGGCCAGCAGCAGCGCGTAGCCATTGCTCGGGCCATCGTCAATGAGCCTCGGGTATTGCTTCTTGATGAACCGCTCAGTGCCTTGGACCGGAAGCTGCGCCGCAGTATGCAGCTCGAGCTCATCAAGATTAAAGAAGAGTTGGGCATTACCTTCGTCTTCGTTACCCACGATCAGGAAGAAGCACTCAGCATGTCCGACATCGTCGTCGTCATGAACCAAGGCTATATCCAGCAGATCGGCACGCCGGAAAGCATCTACAATGAACCGGAAAATGCCTTTGTCGCTGACTTTATCGGTGACAGTAACATCGTCGACGGCCTCATGGTCCACGATAAATTGGTCCGTATCGCCGACTATGATTTTGAATGCGTTGACGTCGGCTTCGGTACGAATCGTCCCGTCGACGTTCAGATTCGTCCGGAAGACATGGAAGTGCGGCCGGCCCGTGAAGGCGGCTTCAACGGCGTCGTCACCAAGGTCATCTTTGAAGGCATGAACTATAACATTACTATTCAGGCCCGGAATATCGAATGGCTGGTCAAGTCGACGAAGAATTATGAACCGGGCGACGAAGTAAGCTTGGAAGTCGATCCTTTTAATATCCAAATCATGAATAAACCGGAATCCGAAGACGAAAGGGCGATGGAAAATGATTAACTCGGCAGCGATCCGCAATCTGTTTACGTTGCCCTTCCTCATTTGGGCAATCCTGTTTATTTTCTGTCCCCTCGTGGCCATCGCCTGGTACGGCCTGACCGACAGCAGCGGGACTTTCACGTTAGCGAATATCAGCCTCATTGCTCACTGGGAATATTTGAAATCCCTGGAACTGTCCTTGCTCTTGGCCTTAGTCAGTACGGTTGTCTGTCTTCTCGTGGCCTATCCGTTGTGCCTCATTTTGACTGAAGAGAAGCGGAGCAAGAGCACCCTATTATTCTTGTTATTCGTCCTTCCTATGTGGATGAACTCCATGCTGACGACCATGGCTTGGCAGACGATTCTTGAAAAGAACGGCATCCTCAATCAGTTCTTGCGCCTTTTGTCCCTGCCGGACGTCATGCTCATCAACACGCCGGCAGCCATTGTCATCGGCATGATCTATAACTTTTTACCTTATATGATTTTGCCCCTCTACGTATCTTTGAGCAAAATCAACCGCAACGTCATTGCCGCTGCCCGCGACCTCGGGGCCAGTTCCTGGCAGACCTTTACCAAGGTCATCCTGCCCTTGTCCCTGCCCGGTGCCATCAGCGGCATTACCATGGTCTTTATTCCCTCGCTGACGACGTTCTTCATCAGCGGCCTTTTAGGGGGCAATAAGGTCCTCCTCATCGGCAACATTGTCGAACAGGAATTTACCATGGCTTACGATTGGCACTTAGGGAGCGGCTTATCCCTGGTGCTGATGCTGTTCATCATCGTCAATATGGTGATGACGGCTTACTTTGACCGCAGTGAAGGGCAGGTGAAGAAATGATGGAAAAATGGAAAAAAGGCTATGTGGCCTTAGTCGTTCTCTTTCTCTATGCGCCCATCGGCGTCCTCATTGCCCAGTCCTTCAACGCCAGCCGCTATCGCGGTCATTGGACGGGGTTTACCCTGCAGTGGTACGGCGAACTCTTTGAAAATGAGGGAATCCTCGAAGCCTTGCAGAATACGATTACCATCGGTCTGACGTCGGCTGCCCTTGCGACCATCCTGGGCCTCATTACCTGCATGGCTCTGCGCGGTATGGGCCGCAAGCAGCGCTCGGTCCTCCTCGGGGTAGCCAGTCTGCCCCTCTTAAATGCCGATATCGTTACCGGGATTTCGCTGATGCTGCTCTTTCTCGGCATGGGACTGCGCCTTGGCTATGGTTCCATCCTTATGGCTCACGTCGTCTTTAACCTGCCTTATGTCATCTTGTGCATCATGCCTCAGTTCCTGTCCCTCGACCGCAGCTGCTACGATGCGGCACGAGATCTCGGGGCCACGCCTTTTGTTGCCTTTCGCCGCGTCGTCCTGCCGGAGCTGCGGCCCAGTCTCTTAGCCGGATTCATGCTGGCCTTTACCATGTCTGCCGATGATTTCATCATCACCCATTTTACGAAGGGCGCCGGCATCGATACCTTGCCGACTGAAATTTACGCAGAATTGAAACTCGGCATCCATCCGGAAATGTATGCCCTGTCGACACTGGTGTTCGTCTTTGTCTTGGTCTTTGCCGTCTTGCTCACGATGAACCGCAAGCGATTGGCCTTGGGACGAGATTTATAAAAGGGAGGCCTGTCATGAAATATATTCGACTGCTCCTCATGGGACTCTTTTGTGTCTTGGCCTTATCAGGCTGCGGGTTCCTGGAAGGGGAGGAAGACGGAGATAACGTCGTCTACGTCTATAACTGGGGGGACTATGTCGACCCCGATACGATTACACAGTTTGAAGAAGAAACGGGCATCCGTGTCGTCATGGATGAATTCGATACCAACGAAAGCATGTATCCCCTGGTAGCCGCTGGGGCCGAACGCTATGACGTCATTTGCCCGTCGGACTATATGATTCAAAAGATGATTCACAACGGGTTGCTGCAGCCTCTCGACTATTCGCAGCTGCCCAATGCGCGGCAGTATGTGGGCCAGCAGTTCTGGCAGCAGTCGGAGTTTTTTGATCCGGGCAACCGCTATTCCGTTCCGTACTGTTGGGGCACTGTCGGCATCGTCTATAATAAGACCATGGTCGATGACCCTGTCGACAGCTGGTCCATTTTGTGGAATGAAAAGTATAAGAACGAAATCATCATGCAGGATTCGCCCCGCGATTCCTTCATGGTCGCCTTGAAACTCCTCGGCTATTCCCTCAATACGACGGATCCGGCCCAAATTGCACAGGCCAGAGACCTGCTCATTGCGCAGAAGCCGTTGGTTCAGGCTTACGGCATCGACGATGTGAAAGATAAACTCGTCTCCGGTGAAGCGGCCATGGGTGTCGTCTTTTCCGGCGAAGCCCTGCGGATGATCTTGGCCAATCGGAATTTGGAATACGTCATTCCTAAGGAAGGAACTAACCTTTGGATCGATTCCTGGGTCATTCCTAAAAATGCGGCCCACGTCGAAAATGCCCATAAATTCATCGACTTTATGAGCCGTCCCGACATCGCCTTGAAGAACTTTGAATACCTGACCTATTCGACGCCGAATATCGCCGTTCCGGAGATGGAAGAAGATGAAGATTATAAGGATAATCCCGTCGTCTTCCCGCCGAAAGAAGCCTATGCCGGTCAGGAAACGTACCGCTACTTAGGGGAACGGGAAGATAAGTATTACAACGATCAATGGATTCAGGTAAAAGTTTGGTAGACAATCAAAAAGGACTGTCACCCGATGGGTGCAGTCCTTTTTTGATGCCTGGATGGGATTAGATTTTTTTGCCTGTCAGCATTTCATAGGCTTCTTCGTATTTTTCAATCGTCTTGTCGATGACGTCCTGAGGCAGGAGGTAGTCGCTGTCCGGGTTGGCCTTGAGCCAGTCACGGACGAACTGTTTGTCATACGACGGCTGGCTTTGCCCGGCTTTATAGCCTTCGAGGGGCCAGAAGCGGGAGCTGTCCGGCGTAAGCATTTCGTCGCCTAAGACGATGGTGCCGTTTTCATCGAGGCCGAATTCGAATTTCGTGTCGGCAATGATGATGCCTTTGGAGAGGGCGTATTCGGCACATTTTTTATAGAGAGCAATGGTGTAGTCGCGAATCTTTTCAGCGTATTCCATGCCCTTTCCCGGGAAGACTTTGTCGATGTAAGCGGCGCCTACTTCGAGGGAGACGTTTTCATCGTGGTCACCGAGTTCAGCCTTGGTGCTCGGCGTGAAAATCGGTTCCGGGAGTTTTTCTGATTCTGTGAGGCCTGCCGGTAATTTAATGCCGCAAACCGTACCGTTCTGCTGGTAGCTTTCCCAGCCGCTGCCGGTGATATAACCGCGGACGATGCATTCCATGGGAATCATCGTCAGTTTCTGGCATTTCATGCTGTTGCCGACGAACTGTTCCTGCTGGAAGAATTCCGGCATGTCAGCATTGTCGACAGAGATCATGTGGTTCGGGATGATGTCGGACGTCATATCGAACCAAAATTTGGACATCTGCGTCAGGATGGCGCCCTTTTTGGTGATCTTGTTTTTCAGGATATGGTCGAAAGCGGAAATGCGGTCCGTTGCAACCATGATAATGCTGTCACCTGCGTCATAGACTTCACGTACTTTACCGGATTTAAAAGGGGTGTATTCTTTCATCTTGTCTGGCCTCCATGATTCAGAACTATTCAATTATTTTTTGAACACTAATATCATAGCATATTTTAAGGAAATAAAAAAGAAGCCCGAAGGCTCCTTTTTATTTCGTTCCCACAAGGGATGCGTTTTATTTCAGATAATAGGTGATGTTGACTGTCTGGCTCAGGGTGTTGGTACCGGCTTCGACAGGTGTAGATTCAGCATCTTCCATCTTAGCGGACAACATTCTTACGTTGCTGTAAGCGCGGCTGTAGGACGGGCTGTTTCCGGAAATGTTGATTTCCTTTACGGCGCCGAGCTGGGTGCCGGAGGCGGAAGCGGCTGCCTGAGCGGCACGCTGGCCGTTGTGGACAGCTTCTTTAATGAGGTTGTCTTTAATCTGATCGGAATGTTCGTTGGTGAAACGAATGTTATCGATCTGGTTGGCCCCGAGGCTGCCGGCTTTGCTGATGACCTGCGAAATCAGGCTGAGATCGCTGACTTTGACGGTCAGGCTGTTGGTTACCGTGTAGGAGGTGACCTTAGAGCCTTTTACATCATAGTTGGGCGACATGTAGAAGCCAGTGGTCTTCAGGTTGTCTGCCGGGATGCCCATCGCTTTGATGGCGTTGGTGACGTTGTTCATGACTTGATTGTTCTTGGTCCGAGCCTGCTGGGCGTCGGCATCGGTGCTGGATGTACCGATGGTAATATATGCCGTGTCAGGAGCGACTTCCTGCTGGGCATAGCCGGTGACGGTGACGACGGACGGCTGGGGGCCTTCAGCGAAAGCCTGAGGGGCAGTAACAAAGAGAGAGGATGCGAGCATAGCGGCCACGACGAGGCCTTTTAAAGACATTTTTTTCATGTAAATAACCTCCTTTGTAATGATTGTATCGATTATATCATATCTGACAGAACATATCCACTCCCAAAAAGAAAATCAGGACATTTGTCTACTTAGAATGTTACAGAAGTATTGCATTTTTTGGCTGGGCATACTATAATATTTGGAGATACATAAAAGAAGCTAGGGGAGCCTTCGGGCTGAGAAAAGTGCTGGATTACACTTGACCCTTTACCTGATGCGGATAATGCCGCCGGAGGGAAGCTTTACGGGATTATAAAGCTCACCTGCGGGGCCGCACGGTGGGCTTTTTTTGTGGCAATCGTCATTTTCTATATAGGAGGATTTTATAATGGATTACACAACACAAATGGATGCGGCCCGCAAGGGAATCGTCACGCCGCAGATGAAGGTCGTCGCTGAAAAGGAAAAGATGGCTATTGAAAAACTGATGGCCCTCGTCGCCAGCGGCAAGGTCGCCATTCCGGCCAATAAGATGCATGAAAGCCTGTCGGCTGAAGCCGTCGGACAAGACTGCCGCACCAAGATCAACGTCAATTTAGGCGTTTCGCCGGAACACAACAACCACGAAGAAGAACTGCAGAAGGTGCAGAACGCCATCGATATGAAGGCCGAAGCCATCATGGACTTGTCGAACTTCGGCAAGACCCGGGACTTCCGCCGCAAATTAGTCAAAATGTCGACGGCTATGATCGGGACCGTTCCCATGTATGATGCTGTCGGCATGCTCGATAAAGACCTGAAAGACATCAGCGTCGACGAATTCTTTTCTGTTGTCGAACAGCACGCCGAAGACGGCGTCGACTTCATGACCATCCACTGCGGCATGAACCGCAAGACGGCGCAGCGCATCAAAGACAATCCGCGCCTGACTAACATCGTCTCCCGCGGCGGCTCGCTCCTCTTTGCCTGGATGGAAATGAACGACCAGGAAAATCCTTTCTATGAATATTACGATCGCCTCCTCGACATCTGTGAAAAATATGACGTCACCTTGAGCCTCGGCGATGCCTGCCGTCCCGGCTGTACCCATGATGCGACCGATGCCGCTCAGATCGAAGAACTCATTACCCTCGGCGAACTGACGAAACGGGCTTGGGACCACAATGTCCAGGTCATGATCGAAGGCCCGGGCCATATGGTGCTCAACGAAATCGCTGCCAACATGAAGCTTGAAAAACGACTCTGCCACGGGGCTCCGTTCTACGTCCTCGGGCCTTTGGTTACCGATATCGCTCCGGGCTATGACCATATTACCAGTGCCATCGGCGGTGCCATTGCGGCATCGAGCGGTGCCGACTTCCTGTGCTACGTTACGCCGGCAGAACACCTGCGCCTGCCGACCGTTGAAGACGTTAAGGAAGGTATCATCGCTGCCCGCATTGCAGCTCACGCCGCCGACCTCGTCAAAGGTATTCCCGGCGCCCAGGAATGGGACGACGCTATGAGCAAGGCCCGCGTCGAAGTCGACTTTGACACCATGATTGCCCTGTCTATCGATCCGGAAAAATCCCGCCGGTATTATGAATCGAGCAAGCCCGAATGCGAAGGGACCTGCACGATGTGCGGCAAGATGTGCCCGGCTCGTACCATGAAACGCATCCTGGCCGGTGAAGACGTATCGATTCGCTAATTACATAAAATCACCCATTATAAAAGGGGCTGTCCGTGAATGAAGTTCACAGACAGCCCCTTTGGCATGTATAAGTTCTTATCGCCAGACCAATAACAGGGAGGCGCCAAATTCTTTTTTAAATTGCTTGTTCAGTTGCTTCATTTCGTAATCGGCGGCGTTATATGTCGAGTCGGGCTTGGTGGACAAGATGACGACGGCGACGTTTTCGGCCATGGTGACGTCGACATCGGTGACGATTTGTTCGTACGTGAGGTCCGAGGCTTCGGCCAAGGCTAAAATGGTCGACAGCTTGCGGATCATGACCCAGTCTTCGGCCGAGGCCATGTGGTCATAGCGGTACGCCCGGAGAATTTTGCGGCTGATGCCGTGGTGGAAGCCGGCGATGAAACCGGTCAGGATCTGTTCGATTTGCGTGAGGCCGTAAAGCGGGGCTTGGGAAATCATGAAGGCCGAATGGCGGGCATGGTCGTAAAAGTTAACAATTTTGCCGACGTCGTGGAGCCGGGCCGCTGTCTGCAGCAGCAGCCGTTCGCGTTCGCCGTAGCCATGGAGGGGCTGGAGCTCGTCGAAAAGCTGGGTGGCAATGCGCGTGACCTGCTCATAGTGTCCCTTGTTTAAAATAAAGCCGTTAAGGGTGCCGATAAAATTCTTGACGCTGAAGTCGAGGATGTCGTCGAAACGGGGTGACGGCAGGTTGCAGTACGACGCATAGTATTCAAAGAATAAGCCTTCGCGGAGACCGCAGCCGCTGACGACCATTTCCGAACTGCCGGTTACATCGAAGATGGCTTTGATGACGGCAGCGCCGGCGACGATGAGATCTGAGCGGTCGCTGGAAAGACCGGGAATCTTCTTACGGTTGGCACTGGAATGGGTCGAGAGGGTTTCAAAGATGTTTTCAAAGTGTTCTAAGGGCATAATGTAATTGTGGAGTTTCGATAACTCATAATTCGTAGCCCGCTGGTCCATTTTGGCAATGTTACGTGCCGTGCCGCCGATTCCGATAATGGGCAGGTTGATATGGGGGAGCCATTCGACTTCATTCATCTTTTTGCGGATATATTTCAAGCAGGCCGCAATCGCTTCCTCGTCGGGGTTGCCCTGGGTATTGAATTTTTCCGTCAAGGTAACGGCCCCGATGGGGAGGGAGATGGAATGAATGTTTTCGCCGTCCTGGACTAAGGTCATTTCGACGCTGGCACCGCCTAAGTCGAAGAGGAGAAAGTCCTTCATGGCAATGGTATTGATGACGCCTAAATAGCCGAGGTAGGCTTCGCGCTCACCGGTGATGATGTTCATGGTGATGCCCGTTTCGTCATTGACGCGCTTTAGAAATTCTTCGCCGTTGCTGGCATTGCGGACGGCCGCCGTGGCGACGGCTCGACATTCCTTGATGCCGAGAACGGTCATAATATGTTTATAGACATGGAGACAAGTCAAAGCCCGCTGAATCCCTTCTTCACTGAGTGCGCCGGTTTGGTTCAGACCGTGTCCTAAGCGGATGGCTTCTTTTTCTTGATACAGCAGGGAATAGGACTGGTTGTCTGTGATTTGCATGACGACGAAACGTATGGAGTTGGAGCCCAAGTCGATAATGGCTAATTTTTCCATGATATACCTCATTTCTCTATATGTTTACCGGAATCGGTTATCCGTTCTATTATACTACAAATAAATTAGTAAAAAAAAGAAAATTTCCTTCACACTAACTTTTTTGTCCGCATTATGCGGATATCTGCTTTTTTTGTTTTATGGCACCCTGGTTATAACAAGGCGTTTATCCATTGGCCAATTTGAGAAAAAACTGGGATAAATACGCATTGACAGCGAATCGAATCACTTCCTTTCGGCGGAAAAGCAGGCGTTTTTTTATGTCCTTATACAGGAAACAATGAAAGATAAATGTAAAGAAAAACGATGATTTTTTACAAAAAATATACATAACCAAACTAACTTTCATGTATAATAGAAGTAGCCTCCGCGTAACTGCGAGGATATTGTTTAGAAAAGTGGGGAGAATAATGGAAAAAAAGACCCGGAATGTTTTGGGTATCATCCATCTCGGTACGGTCAATATGACGATGAAAATCATCTCTTATTCATCGCTCGACGATATGGAGATCATCGAAAACGTAGCTCAAGAAGTAAAATATGGCGAAATGGTATTTCAGAGCCGCCACGTCAGCTTTCAATCACTGAATGAAATTTGCCAGGTCTTACTGGGATTCCGACAGCTGCTTCGCGACTATGATGTAAAGGACGTTCGCGTTTTATCGACGACGGCTATCAGCGAGGCCGATAATTTGATTAATGTCCTCGACCAGATTCGTATCCGCACAGGGTTCCACGTTGAAGTAACCCACATGACCAAGGAGATTTTCTACAAGTTCTTTGGTCTTTATTATAATGTGCTGAAAGGGAAATTCAACTTTGCCGACAAGGCTGTTATGCTGCTCGACATTACATCCGGCGGCGTTGGCCTGACGGGCTGGAAGAAAGACCACCTCTTGTTCCAGCAGAATATCAACATCGGTTCTCTGCGCATCTTGGAAAACTTTACCGAAAAGCAGCGCAACGAGCTGACCTTCCCGACGGCGGTCCGCGAATATATTTACGGTACCTTGTACCCCTTGTGGAAGGGAGTCCAGCAGTACGATATCAAGTATATCGTCCTCTCCGGCCGCGGCGGCAGCCTTATCGCACGGATCATGGGTAAGGCCAGTGACGACGGCTTGTTCCTGATTACGGCGCAGGAACTGCGCCAATTCATCTATTCTTTAAAAGGCGTTACCCCTTTTAAACTCATGAAGCGTTTCGGCTTGTCGCAGAACCTGGCCAACGTCATCATGCCGACGATTCTCTTGTACTATGAACTCCTTCGGCTGGTGGACATCGACATGCTGGTCGTCATGCCGACGACCTTTACCGAAGGCTATACGATGTACTATGTGGCTCAAAAAACGAAGCATCCTTACATAGAAAAACTACAGGCCCTGCGCCTCGATATGATGCGCCGCATGGCGAATAAATACTTGTACGATTCCATCCATTCGACACGAATCGAAGGCTACTGCAACGTTCTCTTTGAGGCCCTGTACAAATTCATCGGTCTTCGTTACGAAACGAAATACTTGTTGCAGATGGCTGCGATTTTTCATGAAACGGGTAAATTTATCAATATCCGCAAACACAATCTCTGTACGTATAACCTCATCGGAGAGACGGATATCTTCGGCTTGGCCGACGATGAAAAACAGATCCTGGCCGCCGTCTTGTATTACGCCTTCGATGGGACTTTGCAGGAGTCATCGGCCGTCTATCACGAGTTGACACCCCGTCAGAAAGTCATTACCGCAAAATTAACGGCTATTTTCCGACTGGCTGACTCTTTGGATAAGAGCCATTTAGGCAAAATCAGTGATCTTCGGGCCGAACTCGGTGAAGATGAATTGATCGTCTATTATACGGCCGATTCCGATATTTCTTTGGAACGCTGGACCTATATGAAGATGGCTGTCAACTTTTCCGAAGTCTTTGGCATTTCGACGAAATTAGTGAAAGGATAAGATAATTATGCCAGATTTTACAGATGCTCAATATTATTTAAATCGCGAATGTACGTGGATCAAATTCAACAAACGGGTTTTGCGCGAAGCTATCGTGCCGTCAAACCCTTTGCTGGAACAGCTGAATTTCATCGCCATTGCTTCTTCGAACTTGGATGAATTCTTCATGATTCGCGTCGCCGGTGTCAAACACCTCGTCGAAAGTGGTGTCAGACATATCGATATTGCCGGCATGACCCCGGCGGAACAGTTCGATGCCATCCAGTCCATGGTCCACGAACTCGTCGCCGACCAGTACCGCTATTACGATGGTATTCAGCAGAAATTACAGGATCACGGCATTCACTTTATCGGTGTCGACGACCTCAACGAAGACCAGCATATGTGGCTCGACGAGTTCTTCGGCCGCGAAATCTATCCCGTCGTTACGCCCATGGCCGTCGACTCCAGCCATCCTTTCCCGTTCTTGTCCAGCCTGAATCTGGACTTGGCCGTCCTCCTTCGCCGCAAGCACGGGGATCCGTCGGTCAAGACGGCCATCCTGCCGGTGCCGTCGTCGGTCATCAACCGCATCATCGAAGTTCCCCAGAGCGTGTCGCCTGTGGGAGAGCAGGCCGAAGGCCATCAGTTCCTCTTTTTGGAAGACATCATCGCGGCCTATGCCGATCGGTTCTTCCTCGGTTGTGAGATCTTAGAAGTGGCTCCCTTCCGGATTACCCGTGATGCTGACCTGGCTATCGACGACGACGTAGAAGATCTGTTGGTCGAAGTAGAAAAGAGTTTGAAAAAACGGCGTAAGGGGGCAGCTGTTCGCCTCGAGCTGGCAGCTTCCTCGAGCCGCATGATCCGCGAATTCCTGCGCGACGAATTGCAGCTGGAAGAACGGGATATCTATTATATCCCCGGGCCCCTTGACTGCAAGGTATTCTTCTCCTTCGTCGGCATCGAAGGTTTCGACGGACTGCGCTATCCGCCGGTAAAACCACAGCCGTCGTCGGAACTGGCAGCCATGGGCAGTACCGATATCTGGTCGGCTATCGCCGAACGGGATATCATGGTGCACCATCCGTATGAAACCTTTGAAACGGTAGAATATTTCATCCATCAGGCAGCTATCGATCCCGACGTTTTGGCCATTAAACAGACCCTGTACCGCGTCAGCAGTCAGTCGCCGATCATCGCAGCCCTGGCTCAGGCGGCCGAAAACGGCAAGCAGGTCACGGTCCTGATGGAAGTCAAGGCTCGCTTTGACGAAGAAAACAACATTCTCATGGCCCGGAAGCTGGAAAAAGCCGGCTGCCACGTCATTTACGGTATTATGGGTCTCAAGACACACTCGAAGATCACCCTCGTCGTCCGCCGGGAAGAGGACGGTATCCGCCGCTACGTCCACCTGGCAACGGGCAACTATAACGGCAAGACGGCCCGCATCTATACTGACGTCGGTATCTTGACGTCTAATACCCTCATCGGAGTCGACGCGTCGGCCTTCTTTAACCTCTTGTCAGGCTATTCCGATCCTCCGGAATGGAATAAACTGGCTGTGGCACCGTTGAACCTGCGGGAAACCATTTATCAGGAAATCGACCAGGAAATTGCCTGGGCCAAAGCCGGGAAAAAAGCGCTCATCGTCGCTAAGATGAACTCGCTCCTCGATAAAGAAGTCATTGCTAAACTCTATGAAGCCTCGGCAGCCGGTGTCAAGATCCACCTCATCGTCCGCGGTATCTGCGTCCTTCGTCCGGGCCTTCCCGGCATCAGTGACAACATTGAAGTCCACAGTATCGTCGGCCGCTTCCTGGAACACAGCCGCTTATTCTACTTCTATAACGGCGGCAGTGAAGACGTCTTCATTTCCTCGGCTGACTGGATGCCGCGAAACCTGAATGAACGCGTCGAATTGATGACGCCTGTTGAGTTTGCACCTCATAAAGAACAGATTAAACATATCCTGAAACTGTATTTCGACGACAACGTCAAAGCCTACGCCATGAATCAAGACGGTTCGTACCGTTATCTGGCTGACGAACGAACAGGAAAAGCGGTTAATGCCCAGGATACCTGCCAGCGTGAAGCGGAAAAACTTCCGGCCCACCGCAAACGTGAAGTGCGGAAGCTGCGCAATATCGTCCTTCGCCCGCGTCCGACGGATCCGATGGAACAGGGCGACAACTAAATTGACAATGCCTGCGGCCTTTGCTAAAATGGTAAGAAACGTTTTAGGAGGCATGGCATGGAGTGGAAAAAATTCAGTATACTGAGCTTTAAGCGAAGAGGACCGATTACGCAGATGTATGCGACCATGATTGCCTTATTGGTCCTCGTCTCGCTGACCGGCTTCATCGATAAAGGAAAGTCGGTAACCCTTGTGGCCGACGGGACGACCCGCCAGGTGTATACCCATGCCGTCAATGCAGATGCCTTGCTGCGTGAGTATAATATCGAGATGGGGAATCATGACGAAGTCACCCTGTCGACGGCGGAACTCGACGACGGCACTTACGTCAAAGTACGCCGGGCCATTCCCGTGACTCTTGTCTACAGGGGCCAATCGCAGACTGTGTATACGGCTAAGCGCAATACCCAGGAAGTAGCCGAGCAGTACGGTTATTCAAAAGAAAAATACCGCCCTTACGGCGACATTCAAAAGCCCCTCCAGGCCGGACAAAAAATCGTCATCGGCAATGTCTCGCGCAAGACGATTACGGAAGATGACGTCGTACCCTATGCTGTAGAAAGTATTCCCGATGAAAACTTAGGGCAGGGGGAAGAACAAGTTGTCCAGCAAGGGCAAAACGGCCGCAAGCGAGTGAAGTTGAACATCGTCAGCGTCGACGGTCAGGTTGCCGATAAAGAGACGATTTCAACAGAGCTCATTTCAGAAATGCAGCCTATGGTCCGCAAAGTGGGCACCAAGGCAACGGTTGAAATCAACACCGGTTCCATTTCGCATTACCAAAAAGTCATCGCCATGGAAGCGACGGCTTATTTGCCTACCGATGGAGACGGATTGGGGATTACCCGCATGGGGACCCGTGCCCGCTATGGCGTCGTTGCCGTAGACCCCAACGTCATACCCTTAGGCTCGACGGTATACATTCCCGGTTACGGCGTAGCCCGTGCCGAAGATACAGGCGGTGCCATCCTCGGCAACCGCATCGATCTCTGCATGGAAGACTACGATGTTTGCATGGCCTTTGGCCGCCGCATGGTACCGGTCTATATTTTACAATAATATGTGCCAGGAAAGGGGCCTGCTGCGGCAGGTCTCTTTTTGCGCATCTTGCAGGCAGGGAAGCGGTATTTCACCTCTTGCCCTCCATGGGGAGATGTGATATAATATTCAAGGTTTGAATACCAAGATTCAAAATACACACGCTTGGCGAGTCCAGCACTGTGCCCGTTTCTTAGGAATACGGGTGAAGATGGGCGATGACCGGGCGGAGGAAAAAACAGGAGGAATCACACATTATGGCAGTAGTATCTATGAAACAATTATTGGAAGCCGGCGTTCATTTTGGTCACCAGACCCGCCGTTGGAACCCGAAGATGGCTCGTTTCATCTTCACCGAACGTAACGGTATCTACATCATCGACTTGCAGAAAACCGTTAAGAAAATGGACGAAGCTTACAATTTTGTCCGCGATTTGGCAGCTGAAGGCGGCAAAATCGTATTCGTAGGCACGAAAAAACAGGCTCAGGAATCGATTAAGAGCGAAGCAGAACGCTGCAACCAGTACTTCGTCAACGAACGTTGGCTCGGCGGTATGCTCACCAACTTCCAGACGATTGAAAAACGCGTAAAACGCTTGAAAACGTTGGAAAAACAGGCTGAAGACGGCACTTTCGAAGTATTGCCGAAGAAAGAAGTTACGCTCCTCAAACATGAAATGGAAAAACTTCAGAAATACCTCGGCGGTATTAAAGATATGAAGAAGCTCCCCGATGCTTTGTTCATCATCGACCCGAAAAAAGAAGAAATCGCCGTTGCAGAAGCTCGCAAACTCAACATCCCTATCATCGCTACGGTTGACACCAACTGCGATCCTGACGTTATCGACTACCCGATTCCGGCCAACGATGACGCTATCCGCGCCGTAAAACTCTTGACCGGCAAAATTGCTGACGCTGTCCTCGAAGGCAACCAGGGCAACCAGACTGAAGCCGGTGCAGCTGAAGAAACGACGGAAGAAGCAGCTGCAGAATAAGACAACTTATTCTCTGAGAATTAAATGGTTATACATAAAGGTAAGGAGCCTTCGCTTCTTACCTTTATTCAAACGGTATATTAAACTTACTTTTAGGAGGAATACTCATGGCTATTACAGCAGCAATGGTAAAAGAATTGAGAGAAAAAACAGGGGCAGGCATGATGGACTGCAAAAAAGCACTGACCGAAAGCAACGGCGATATGGACAAAGCCGTCGACTTGCTTCGCGAACACGGCTTAGCTGCAGCTGCTAAAAAAGCAGACCGCATCGCTGCTGAAGGTTTGGTTTATTCTTACATCCATGGCAACGGCCGCATCGGTGTTCTCGTCGAAGTCAACTGTGAAACGGACTTCGTCGCTCAGACCGACAATTTCAAAGCACTCTGCAAAGATATTGCCATGCAGATCGCTGCTGCAAAACCGGCATACCTCAAACGTGAAGAAGTTCCGGCTGACGTTTTGGAACATGAAAAAGACGTCCTTCGCCAGCAGGCTCTGAATGAAGGCAAACCGGAAAAGATTGTCGAAAAGATGATCGTCGGCCGTATCGAAAAATTCTACAAAGAAAATTGCCTCCTCGATCAGGAATTCATCAAAGATTCTGACAAGACGGTCCAGCAGGTCGTTACCGAAGCCGTTGCTAAGATCGGCGAAAAAATCGATATCCGCCGCTACACCCGTTACGAATTAGGTGAAGGCCTTGAAAAACGGAATGATGATTTCGTTTCTGAAGTAATGGCACAAGCTAAATAAGATTTCATAAGAGAACACCCAACCCGTGTTCTCTTATTTTCTAATTGAACATTTGCCAACATACAGAGGAGGCCCTTCTTTTATGGAACCGAAAAAATATAATCGTATCGTATTGAAACTGAGCGGCGAAGCATTGGCCGGCAAACAAGGCTACGGCATCGACCCGGAAACGGTAGAAACGATTGCCAAACAGATCGTCGAAGTCAATAAGCTCAATATTCAAGTCGCCATCGTCGTCGGCGGCGGCAATATCTGGCGCGGCCTGTCCGGTTCTGCCAAAGGCATGGATCGGGTATCGGCTGACTACATGGGCATGCTGGCCACGGTGATGAACTCGTTGGCACTCCAGGATGCCATGGAAAAGAACGGTGTCGCTACCCGCGTTCAAACGGCGATTAATATGCAGCAGGTTGCAGAACCCTATATCCGCCGCAGAGCGATCCGCCATATGGAAAAAGGCCGGGTCGTCATCTTTGGTGCCGGTACGGGCAATCCTTATTTTTCGACGGATACGACGGCAGCCCTGCGTGCTGCTGAAATCGAAGCCGATGCCATCCTCATGGCTAAAAACGGCGTAGACGGCGTCTATGACAGTGATCCCAAGCTCAATCCCGATGCCAAGATGTACAAGCGTTTGACCTATCTTGACGTCATTAATAAGGATCTCAAGGTTATGGATGCGACGGCAACGACTTTGTGCCGCAACAATAATATTCCTATCGTCGTCTTTAATATCGACAAGCCCGGGAATATTGTCGCCGCTGCCAGCGGAAAAGATTTAGGTACTTTGGTCGACAAAGAAGACTAAACGCTGTATGATATACTTATAAAAATAAAATAAGGAAGTGATTGATGTGGAAGTAAAAGAACTGCTCGCTCAGCACGAAGCCAAGATGGACAAGACGATTGAAGCGTTGAAACGGGAACTGACCTCCATCCGTACGGGCCGTGCCAGCACGTCCCTCTTAGACCGGGTCATGGTCGATTACTACGGGACGCCGACGCCGGTGAACCAGGTGGCTAACGTATCGGCTCCGGAGCCGCGGATGCTGACCATCGTTCCTTGGGAAGTAAAGATGCTCGGTGAAATCGAAAAAGCTATCTTAAAGTCCGATTTAGGCCTCAATCCCAATAATGACGGGAAAATGATTCGCTTGGAAATTCCTCAATTGACGGAAGAACGCCGTAAGGAATTGAGCAAGAAAGTCAGCAAGGTCGCCGAAGACTCGAAAGTTGTCGTCCGCAATATCCGCCGTGACGCCAACGAACTCATCAAGAAGATGGAAAAGAAAAAGGAAATCTCGGAAGATGACAGCAAGGAAGGTCAGGACAATATCCAGAAACTGACCGATAAAAAAATCAAGGCCATCGACGAAATCAAGGCAAAAAAAGAAAAAGAAGTCATGGCTGTATGATGGATATACGGATTTTTATTGGCATGCCGTTACGGTATGCCAAATCTGTATTACAGGAGAAAAATATTCCTTACGTCGTAGAACGGACGGTGTCGCGGTCCCGCTTTTTCCGCTGCGACCCGGAGCAGACCTACGTCATCCGTGCTAAAGCCGGTGATGACGGTGTCATATCGCTTTTGGTCAATGACAGCCTCGAGATGAGCGAATCCGTGGCCGACGCACTGTCCAAGGGAGACATGCAAGATGATTAACTTTTTTGGCAATAAAACAGAACCTGCTGAAACGGCAGGGAATCATGGCCTTGATATGAATAACATTCCTCGTCACGTAGCCATCATCATGGACGGCAACGGCCGCTGGGCCAAACGCAAGGGGATGCCGCGCAGTTACGGCCATCGTGCCGGTGCCGATACGCTGAAGCGGATCGTCATCGCTGCAGATGAACTGGGTATTAAAGTCCTGACGGTCTATGCCTTTTCGACGGAAAACTGGAAGCGGCCGGAAGAGGAAGTTTCGTATATTATGAAGTTGATGAAAAATTATCTCAGCCATAATTTACTCCAGCTTAAGGAACATAACGTACAGCTGCACATCATCGGCGACAAGTCACGTCTTCATCCGGAACTGCAGGAGGCCTTCGCTCAGGCGGAAGCCGATATGGCGGTCAATACGGGCCTTATCCTGAATGTCGCCGTCAATTACGGCGGTCGTTTGGAAATGGTTCAGGCTGTCCGCCGCCTGGCTGACGATGTCAAGGCCGGTCGCTGTGACGTCGGCGATATTGATGAAGACCGGTTGTCGAGCTATCTTTATACGGCACCGGACAATGACGTTGATTTGCTTATTCGTCCCGGCGATGACAAAAGGGTCAGCAACTTTCTCCTTTGGCAGATGGCTTATGCCGAATTTTGGTTTACGCCTCTTTGCTGGCCTGATTTTACGAAAGAAACGCTTGTCGAAGCTATCTCATCCTTTCAAGGCCGAGAACGTCGCTTTGGCGGTTTAAAATAAGGCAGGAAGGGTAGTTATATATGTTGGCAAAACGAATTTTAACGGGCATCGTCGGTGGTGCCTTTACCATCTTTGTGGTCTATGAAGGCAATTGGCTGTTCTTCCTGATGATGGCTCTCTTGGCTGTTGTCGCTTGGTATGAATACGGCAACATGGTTCGCAAGCTTCAGGTCGTTACGGCCGATACCGGCGGAGCCGTATGGCTTTTAGCTATGCTGGGAGCTTACTGGTTTGGCAGTACGAAACTGATGTTTCTCTTGGGGCTGGTCCTCTTGGTCTGGCTCATGCTGCGGACGGTCTTTTTCCACGATAAGGTAAAGCCCGTCGACAGTGCGTATGCCTTGTACGGTCTCTTGTACATCGGCAGCGGCTTTTTGGCCCTCCTGGCCCTGCGCAGCGGTTCCGCCGTCTCCTTTATGAGTGACAGTTTCAGTACGGTCATGGTAGAACCGGCACGATTCTTCGTCTTTCTGTTGATCTTCTCGACCTGGGCCAGCGATACGGCGGCCTTTGCCGTCGGCAAGATGATGGGCAAGGTAAAGTTGTGCCCGTCTATCAGTCCCGGTAAGACTCGGGAAGGGGCCATCGGTGGCTTTATCGGGACCTTGGTCGTGGCAGTCATTTTTTCACTGATTTTTCAGTTTTCCATTCTCCACGCCTTAGCCCTGGGCGTCATCATCGGCATCATGGCACCTCTCGGCGATTTGGCAGAATCCATTTTAAAGCGGGTTTCGGGTGTCAAGGATTCGGGCAATATCATTCCCGGTCACGGCGGCGTCTTGGACCGTTTCGACAGTCTCCTCTTTGCGGCGCCTGCCATGTATGTCTATTTAATGCTGGTCATTTAAAAGAAGGGACGATATGAAAAAAATCTTGATTCTCGGCAGTACCGGTTCCATCGGGACCCAGGCTGTCGACGTTATCGAAGCACATCCGGAGGTATTTAAACTGGTCGGCGTGGCGGCTTACGGACACTTTAAGGACGTGGCCGCTCAGATAAGACGCCATCACCTCAACTTGGCTTGTATGGTCGAGGAAGGGGCCGCCGAAAAGGTGAGAGATGCTGTCGGCCCGTCGTGCCGCGTCTTTTCCGGAAGCCAGGGCTTGCTGAAGCTCATCGATGAATGTCAGGCAGACATCGTCCTCACGTCCCTCGTGGGAGCTGCCGGTATTGAACCGACTTTGCGGGCCATTGACCGGGGAATGGATATTGCCCTGGCCAACAAAGAAACGCTCGTGGCTGCCGGCGAACTGGTCATGAAGGAAGCGGCCCGTAAGGGTGTCCGCATCCTCCCCGTCGACAGTGAACACGGCGCCATATTCCAATGTCTCGACGGCCGCAAGGCCGACGAAGTCGAAAAACTTTTGATTACGGCGTCAGGCGGCCCCCATTTTCACCGTCCTTTGGCAGACTTTCCGTCCATTACTGTCGAACAGTGTTTAAAGCACCCGACGTGGAATATGGGCGGCAAGATTACCATCGATTCGGCGACGATGTTCAATAAGGGCCTTGAAGTCATCGAAGCTCACTGGTTGTTTGGTATGGACTTTGATAGGATTGAAGTCGTCATCCAGCCGCAGAGTATCGTCCACTCTATGATTGAGTTCATCGACGGCTCGGTACTGGCACAGCTTGGTATGCCCGATATGCGTCTGCCGATTCAGTATGCCTTTACCTATCCGGACAGACTTTCTGTCCGAGGGGCCAAAGCTATCGATTGGAAGACCTTGGGCAGTTTGGAATTTTTCCCGCCTGACGATGAAAAATTCCCCTCCATCGGCCTGGCTTATGAAGCCGGCCGGATAGGGGGGACGATGCCCTGCGTTTTGAACGGGGCCAATGAAGTGGCAGTTTATGCTTTTTTGCGTAAGGAAATTTCTTTTACGCGTATCTTTGAAATTGTCCATACGGTTATGGAGCGGCACGATGTCAAGGGCGAGGTAAGCCTCGAGACGATCCGCCAGGCAGATACCTGGGCTCGCCGCTGTGCTGCTTCTTTATTATAGAAAGGTGAATTCTGTGGGTATTACTATTTTAGCGACCATTTTTGTGTTCAGCATCATCGTCTTCATCCATGAATTAGGCCATTTTGCCACGGCAAAATGGGCCGGCATGCAAGTCGATGAATTCGCTATCGGCTTCGGACCTAAAATATACAGTACACGCCGCGGCGATACGGAATACTCTCTGCGGGCCATTCCCCTCGGCGGGTTTAACCGCATTGCCGGCATGTCTGAAGAAGAGCCGCTCAATGAAAAATCCTTCTTGAATAAATCCGTTCCGGCTCGGCTGGTGGTCATCGCCGCCGGCGGAATCATGAATTTTGTGCTGGCCATCGTCCTTTTTTGGGGCTTGTTCTTTGCCATCGGTACGGTGACCGTGTCGCCGGAAGCCGTCGTCGGCTCGACGATCTCCGGTTCGCCGGCTGAACAGTCCGGCCTTACGGAAGGGGACCGCATCGTTCGCATCGGCAATAAAGACATTTCCCAATGGAGCGATATTTCGGAAGCCGTAGCACCTTACAGTCACGCCGTCGTCACCGTTCAAATCGAGCGGGATGGGAAGCGTCAGGATGTCGAAATGATACCGGAAGTCGACAGCGCGTCTCAAAAAGTCATGCTCGGCGTCATGCCTATGACCACGGAAGAACGCCACGGATTCCTTGATTCGGGCATCATGGCGGTCAAGCGGACGGGAGAAATCTGCCGGCTCATGCTGGTTGGAATTTATCAGATGATAACCGGTCAGGAAAAGGCGGAAGTGGCAGGTCCCATCGGCGTTGCCCAGCTTGCAGGACAAGTCGCGGCCTCGGGATTTTCTAACCTGCTCATGTTTACGGCCTTCCTCAGCATCAACCTGGGGATTTTAAATCTTCTGCCCGTACCGCTCCTCGACGGCGGCTATATCATCTTGTTGATTCTCGAAGGGATTATGCGCCGGCGCATGCCAGGGAAAGCCCTGTACTACATTCAGGTTGTCGGGATGGTACTCTTAGGATCGCTGTTCCTCTTTGCCATGTTCCAGGATATCAGCCGTTTTTAGAAAGGGAGGTCATCGATGAAACGCAGACAATCGATTCCGGTAAAGGCCGGAAACGTTACCATTGGCGGCAGTGCGCCTATCTCGATTCAGACCATGTCGACGGTAAGCCCGGCTCATAGGGAAGAAGCCATTGCCGATGCCAGAAGGCTGGCCTCTTATGGTGCTGAAATCCTGCGCTTTGCCGTCCCCGATATGGAAGCGGCCAAAGGGCTGTCAGCCGTCGTAGAGGCCGTCGATATTCCTATCGTAGCCGACATCCACTTTGATTATCGATTGGCCTTGGCTGCCGTTGACAGCGGTGTCCAGGCCCTGCGCATCAATCCCGGCAATATCGGTGCCGATGACAACGTCGTCCGCGTCGTCGAAAAAGTAAGACCCAAGGGAATTCCCATCCGCATCGGCATCAATACGGGATCCCTTCCGGCCGATATCCTGGAGGCCCATGGCGGCCATCCGACGGCAGCGGCCATGGTAGAGGGAGCCTTGCGCCATATTCGTATTTTAGAGCGCCTCGATTACCGAAATATGGTCATTTCCCTCAAGGCTTCCGACGTGCCGCTCATGATTGAATCGTATCAGGAACTGGCCGATAAAGTGCCCTATGCCTTTCATTTAGGCGTCACTGAAGCCGGCCTCGTCCGGGATGGAAGCATCAAGTCCGCCATCGGTATCGGGACTTTATTATATCAAGGTATCGGGGATACGATTCGCGTATCCCTTACGGAGGATCCGGCGGAAGAAATCAAGGTCGCTCAGACCATTTTAAGCTCCCTCGGGCTGCGTCGTTTCGGACCGACCCTCATTTCCTGTCCGACCTGCGGCCGCACGCAGGTACAGCTCATCGAGCTTGCCAAAGAAGTCGAGGCGGCCATTTCTCACTTGACCGTTCCCATTAAGGTCGCCGTCATGGGCTGCGTCGTAAACGGCCCGGGAGAGGCGAAAGAAGCCGATTTCGGCATTGCCGGCGGAAAGGGGAGCGGTATCGTCTTTGCCCATGGCAAGGTCCTTCGTACGGCACCGGAAGATCAGCTCGTCGCTGCTCTTTTGGAAGAAATAGAAAAATCAATCGCAAAGGAGTCTTAACTCATGTTAGCATCCAAACTGTACAGCCCGACCCTTCGGGAAATTCCGGCCGACGCCGAAATTGTCAGCCATCAGTACATGCTGAAAGCCGGCCTCATTCGTAAAAGTGGCGGTGGTTTATACTCATTCCTGCCTCTTGGCCGCCGCGTCGAACTCAAGATCGAAGCCATTATCCGCGAAGAAATGAATAATATCGGCGCCCAGGAAATCATGATGCCCATCGTTCAGCCGGCTGAAATCTGGCACGAATCGGGACGGTGGAATGCCTATGGTCCGGAAATGTTCAAACTGGAAGACCGTCACGGCAGCCAGTTCTGTCTCGGGCCGACTCACGAAGAATTGATCACGACACTGGTGCGCAACGAACTGCGTTCGTACAAGCAGATGCCGGTTACCCTTTGGCAGATGCAGAATAAATACCGCGATGAAATTCGCCCGCGTTTCGGCCTCATGCGCAGCCGGGAATTCGTCATGAAAGACGGTTATTCGTTCGACGTCGACGAAGAAGGGCTCCATAAGAGTTATCAAGACGAATACGACGCCTATACCCGCGTCTTTACCCGCTGCGGTCTGGAATTCAAACAGGTTGAAGCCGACAGCGGTCAGATCGGCGGTAATCACAGCCATGAATTCATGGCCTTGGCCCAGGCCGGGGAAGCAGAAATCGTATCGTGCTCCCAGTGTGACTATGCAGCCGATATCGAAAAAGCAACTGCACCGACCCTTGAAATGGCAGCTGAAACGGCCAAAGATGTCGAATTGATTGAAACGCCGAACTGCGCCACCATTGAAGATTTAGCTCAGTTCCTGTCCATTCCTCTCGAAAAGACGATCAAGGCGGTTGCTTTCACGATCGATGGTGAAAAGACGGTTCTCTGCATGGTTCGCGGCGACCATTCGGTCAACGACGTAGCCGTCCAGAATTTTGTCGGCGGCAATGCCATCGAACCGGCAACGGAAGACGAATTAAAGGCTCACGGTCTCCAGCCGGGCTATATGAGTCCTATCGATGCCGATAAGCCGGATAATGAAACTTTCTTTATCCTCGTCGATCCGTCGGCCATGGCCGTTCCCAACGGCGTTACCGGCGCCAACAAGGCCGGCTATCATTATCAGAATGTCAATCCGTCCCGCGACTTTAAGGACGTCTCCATCGTTTCTATCCGCACCATGGTCGAAGGCGACGCCTGCCCCCAATGCGGAGCTCCGATTCACGTCGTCCGCGGCATTGAAGTCGGCCAGGTCTTTGAATTAGGTACCAAGTATTCCGAAGCCCTCCATGCGACCTTCCTCGACCAGAACGGTAAAGCTAAGCCTTATGTCATGGGCTGCTACGGCATCGGTGTTACTCGGACGATTGCAGCGGCCATCGAACAGTTCCACGACGAACACGGTATTATGTGGCCGGTGGCTATTGCTCCCTTTGAAGTCGCCGTCGTCCCGGTCAGCACGAAAGACCAGGATCAGGTTCGCATCGCCGAAGAACTCTACAAAGGACTTCAGGATACGAAGACCGACGTCCTCCTCGATGACAGAAACGAACGGGCCGGTGTCAAATTCAACGACGCCGACCTCATCGGCTATCCCGTACGGGTTACGGTCGGCAAGAAGAGCGCCTCTGACGGCACGGTAGAAATCAAAGTTCGCCGTACCGGTCAGGAAGAAGTCGTCCCTGTCGACAACGCTGTCGCCCGTGTTCAGGAAATTTTAGCTGATTTACGAAGCAAAAACATGTAATTTATTAAAACAGATGTAAAATAAGACGGAGAAAACTTGTATTCCTCTCCGTTTTATTTTATACTTTTAATTAGTACACTAATTAGAAGAGGAGGGTGCGCTTATGGGTTTTGATGTATTTCCTACGCGGAAAGAATTGGAAAAATATGCAGAGAAGATTCCTGAAATTGAACCGTCGGCCGTATTGGCCATGCTCCGCATTTCTCAGGCCGCAGAATATGTCCGCGCTGCCATCAATGATGTATTGGCCAGCCAATACCATTTGTCGCGGGGCAAGCTTCGGGTCATGTTCGTTCTATACCAGATGACCGACGGCATTGCGCCGTCTCAGCTCGCCGACCGGGCCGGTGTCACTCGGGCGACGATTACGACTATGGTCAAGCGCATGGTTCGCGACGGACTGACGGAAGTGGCCATCGATCAGACCGATAAAAGGGGCAAGAAAGTTCGCCTGACGGCCCAAGGACGGGAGTTTATGGACGATGTGCTGCCAGATCATTATCTCCGCATTTCCATGCTCATGAGCCGCCTCAGTGAAGCCGAACAGACGCAGCTTATCTTCTTGCTGACTAAGTTGAGCGGCTGATCCCCATATCATCATTCGAAAGCTGAAAGGGTATCCTTTTCAGCTTTTTTCATAGCCTGCGTGCGGTAAAGCAGGCTTTGCCGCTGGCCGCGACAAATGGGGCAGGCCGTGGTATAATGACAGGCGTAAGCCATTTTGACAGAAATGAGGGAACCTTTCATGGAAATTAAAATCATCGCTTTAGGGAAAGATGACCGTCCCCTCGATACCTACGGGCAGGACGGGAAAAGCTTTGCTGAAACGTATGCACCCATCGTCGACCTCTTGTTGAAAGAGAGCCGCCTTCATGCCGTCGTTCACACTGTTCCCGGTGGACCGGATATGGCTGAAGCCGTGCGCCGCCTCATCGATCAGAAGCGGCAGGAAGAAGGAATGGCCAAGGAACAACTGCCTTTTGATTTGATGCCCCTTACGGAAGTTACGGCCAGACTTCGCCGCGAAGACGGCTGTCCTTGGGACCGGTCCCAGACGCATCGGACACTGCGGCGATATCTCATCGAAGAAGTCTATGAAATGCTCGATGCCATTGACAGTGACGATATAGACGGCATCCGCGAAGAACTGGGGGATATCCTTTATCAGGTGGCCATTCATGCCCGAATTGCCGAAGAAAAAGGGTTTTTCTCGGCCCAGGATGTCGTAAAAGATATCACAAATAAGATGATTCGGCGTCATCCCTATGTTTTTAGCCAAAAAAGCCTTGAAAATATAGGGACGAGTATGTTAAACTGGGATAGATTAAAGCAAGGAGAACAACGCCAGCAGCACGCTCATCTGCTGGACGGAGTCGTTCCCGGCCTGCCGTCACTTCTGACTGCCGACAAGCTTCAGGAGAAAGCGGCCAAAGTCGGATTCGACTGGCCCGATGTCGAAGGTGTCTGGGAAAAGTTCCAAGAAGAGTGGACTGAATTCCGTCAGGCCCTTGATGAAGGCGATCCTGTCCATGCGGAAGAAGAAGCTGGGGATGTCTTGTTCGTATTTGCTGATTTATGCCGACGCTATCATATAGAGCCGGAATGTGCGTTACATCGGGCTAACAGTAAATTCCGTCGCCGTTTTGCTCATGTCGAGGATCGGGTCAACCGGTCGGGCCGGCCATGGGAGGCATTTTCACTGGATGAGTTGGACTCATTCTGGCAGGAAGCCAAGCGGATAGAACGGCAGGAAAAACTCTAGACTGTTAGTGTTAGGAAGATGTGACGATCCAAAGGAGGACCTAGTAACATGAACAAAACAGAATTAATCGCTGCAGTAGCACAGAAATCCGATTTGACGAAAAAAGACGCTGAAAAGGCCGTAAAAGCCGTATTCGAAGCCATTAGCGACAGCCTCACCCAGGGTGATAAAGTCCAGATCATCGGCTTTGGTACGTTTGAAGTCCGCCAGCGTAAAGCCCGCGAAGGCCGCAACCCTCGCAACAATGAACCTATCCAGATCGAAGCTTCCAAGACTCCCGCTTTCAAAGCAGGCAAACAGCTTAAAGATTTGGTTAATAACAAATAAGTACGATCCCGAAGGGCCGCATGAAAAACGGCCCTTTTCTTTTCATACAAGTTATCGTACTATATAGTGGAAGGTGCAACGAAGGCTGTTTATAAAAGAAGGGATCCTATATGGCAAAGAAAAAAGTCCTGATCCTGTCGGCCTCGATCGGTACAGGCCATACACAGGCAGCACGGGCTATAGAAGAATATGTCAAGACCATTCCTGAAGAATGTGATGTCGAACACGTAGATTTTCTGTCCAATGATATCTTGTCCATCGACAACATCGTCAAAGAGACGTACATTAAGATTCTCGATGTCTTTCCGCTGTTATACGATTTGATGTATTACTCGTCGCAAGGATATAAAAAAGGCCTGGCCGTCAAGACCCTCTTTGCGTGGGGCCTTAAACGGCGGCTGCTCAAGGTCTTAGCAGATCGAAAGCCGGATGTCCTGGTCTTTACCCACCCTTTTCCGGCTGGGGCGGCAGCATTGTTAAAACGACAGCATCGCCTGAATATTCCTTTAGTCGGCGTCATTACTGATTTTGCTATCCATCAACTGTGGGTGTACCCGCAAATCGACGTCTACTGCGTCGCAGCTACACAGATTAAAGACCTGCTCGTCGAACAGGGCGTCGCTGCTGATAAAATTGTCGTGTCGGGCATTCCCGTGCGGAAGGCTTTTGACCAAGAACGCTGGCACTGGGATGAGGAACATCAGAATAATAAGAATATCCTTATCATGGGCGGCGGTCTGGGAATGGGGTCTATCCGACAATCCCTGGCACTGCTGGACCGGTTATCCGTCGTCGACAGCTTTACCGTTGTAACCGGTTATAATGCCGATCTTTACGATGAACTGTCGAAGATGCGCGGCGAACTCGATCATGATGTGGAAATCCTCGGTTATACGAACCAGATTTCAAAACTCATGTGCCGAGCGTCCCTGCTCTTAACCAAGCCCGGAGCACTTACTTGTACGGAAGGCGCTGCCATCCAAGTGCCCATGGTCCTATACAGCCCGATTCCGGGGCAGGAAGAGGCCAATGCCAAGTATATGCAGGCCAAGGGCTGTGCAGCTTGGGTGAAGAAACAAGAAGAACTGGTTTCCATCGTATCGGACTTATTTACCCATCCGGAAAAATTGGAAGCGATGTCGAAAGCCAGCCTCGACTGTCATCGTGACGGCGCACGGATCATCGGCAAGGAAATCGTCCGCCTCTTGCAGCCGGCGACAGATGCGGCCGTGCCGTCATCTTTGATATACGAACCATAAAGAAAAGGGCCTCCTCGGTTTCGCTTTGCGAAACAAGAGGAGTTTTTTTCTAAAAGGAGTCTTGTTTGTGGAAGTTCAACTTTTTCATACGACCTTATCTTTGGGCGTATTGATTTTTATCATGGCCGGCGGTTTCTTAGCCGGTTTTGTCGATTCTATTGCCGGCGGCGGGGGACTCGTTTCGCTCCCCGTCCTGATGGCTGCGGGTCTTCCGCCGCACCTGGCTCTGGGGACCAATAAGTTTTCAGCCACCTTTGGGGCCGTCATGAGTGCTTGGCAATTCTTTAAGGCCGGCAAGGTCGACCGGCACTTGATGAAACGGGCGTTGCCCTGCACCTTTGCAGGGGCCGTTTTGGGTTGTCTGGTCATGCTGCACATGAGTGCCGAATGGCTTCAGCCGTTGATTATCCTGTCGCTCATGGCGGCTGCCGTCGTCGTCTTTACGCGGCGTAACCTGGGCTCGGTCAATACCTATGCCGGTGAGACGGGGAGAAATTTGCTCTTTACGGCTCTCTTTGCCGGGGCTATCGGATTTTATGACGGCTTTTCCGGCCCCGGCACGGGGACCTTTCTCATCGTCGCCTTTGCAGCCCTGGGCTTTGATTTCGTTACGGCTGCCGGCAATGCCAAGATGCTCAATCTCATGAGCAACGTGACGGCCTTCGTCATCTTGGTCTGGTCCGGGACGATCCTCTATGTCTACGGCATCGTCATGGCCCTGTGCATCTTTACGGGCGCCTTTTTCGGTTCACGATTGGCCATCCGCCGGGGAACCGGTTTTGTTCGGGTCGTCATGCTCGTCGTGACGGCAGCGCTTATCGGAAAGCTGGGCCTTTCTTATCTTGGCGTTCTATGAGGAGGTTATCATGAATACGGCACTTATCAGCGGCGGCACGTCGGGTATAGGTCTTGCGACGGCTGCCGTCCTTTTGGACCGGGGGTGGCAGGTCGCTGTCAGCGGCAGAAATCGGGAAAGGGGACAGGCTGCCTTGCAGGAGTTGGAGGGAAAGGGGGCCATCCATTATATAGAAGGTGATGTCAGCCGGGATGAAGACTGCCGGAATATGGTGATCGAGACGGTCCGCCGCTTTGGTGGTCTGGACGGCTTGGTGACGTCAGCCGGCATCTACGAACAAGGCCTTCTTGAAAATGTGACGCCTGACGACGTGCAGCAGCTCTTTGCCGTCAATGTCTACGGGACCATTTCCCTTTGCAAATACGCCCTGCCGCATCTGCGCCGCCGGCCGGGCAGTATCGTAACCGTCAGCAGCGATGCCGGACTTCAGGGGAACATAGCCTGCTCCGTCTATGGGGCGACCAAGGGCGCTGTTGTCGCTTTTACCAAGTCCCTGGCCCTGGAAGCGGCACCGCACCAGATACGGGTCAACTGCGTCTGTCCCGGTGACGTCGAAACGCCGATGCTCGAAAAACAGCTCCGGGATCATCCCGATATGGAGCGGGAGACCATGAAGGAACAATACCCGTTATACCGATTGGCCCGGGCCGATGAAGTGGCTAAGGCCATTGCCTTTTTACTCAGTGAAGATTCCTCCTTTATTACGGCTGCGGCACTTCCCGTAGACGGGGGTTTGACAAGCTGGTAGAAACATGGGAAAATATAAAATATAGTGTTTATTTCGTCAAAGAATGGGGTGTTAAGTATGGCAAATGAAGAAAATGCAAAAACCGTAGAACAGTTGCAGGAAGAGATTGCCGCTTTGAAACAGGAACTGGCTGATTTCAAACAGAGCCATTCTCAGCCGATTGAAGATGCTGCCAACAGTGTTGTCAAAGCCATGGAACAGACGACGGAAGACAAAGACGTCCAAGTCGAAATGCTGTGCCGCTGGGCTGCTGCCCGTGCCGGTGCCATCGTCATTGCGCCGCTTATCGGAACAGCAGCACTCATGGCCAATGAAGTGTACCTGGTCAGCCGTATTGCCAAAGTCTATGACGTTAAATTGAGTGAACGGGCCCTGATCGCCTTCTTAGGGGCTGTCGGCAGCCGCGTGGCCGGTACGCTGTTGACGACGCTCATTCCTTTCAGTATCATCCAGGTCCCCGTTGCTGTCGGTATCACCTACAGCCTGGGCCGGGTCACCCAGCGCTGGCTCAAAGACGGCATGCCTACCGACATGGGTCCGTATATCGAAATGATGGGCGAATGGAAGGACAAAGCTCGTGAACAAGCCGATAAGCTCAAAGAAAACCCGCTGAAGAACGTTCCCCTCGGCGATGAAACGATTGATTTCATGAAAAAATGGGGCGGTGCGGCCAAAGACTGCATTCAGGACGTCAAAGAAAAAGGGGAAGAACTGTATAACTCTGTCGTTCATAAGGACGACTTAGTCGATGAAATCGTCGATGAAAAAGCGGAAGATTTGAAAGATGCCGCCGGCGATGCCAAAGATGCCTTCGATGATACCGTCGATAAGGTCGTTGACTCCGACGCCATGGACAAGGCCAAGGACGTTGCCAGAGATGCTAAGGATGCCGCGGAAGATGTTAAAGATGCTGCTAAGGACGTTGCGAAAGACGCTAAGGACGCTAAGGACGCCGCCAAGGATGTATCTGACATGGATGCCGACGATGTCGAAAAAAAGGTCAAAGAAGCTGTAGAAGAGGCTAAAAAGTCTTTGGAAGACCTGAAGTAAGGTGAAAGCCGATGTGGAAAATACTGAGCTTTTTCGCCCAATTTTATACACCGGGCCGATTCATCCTATTTATTCGCACAGCAGGAAGAAAAATTAAATTTTTACCGAAAATCCTGACGATTTTTTATTGTATGCAAGATAAAGACACGCCGAAGTTTATTAAATTGGCTCTCATGGGGGCTATTGGCTACGTTATCTTGCCCTTTGATCTGGTGCCGGACGTCTTTGCCGGATTTGGCTGGCTGGACGATGCCGCTGTCGTCGCTGCAGCCCTGCACTTAGCCGGGACTTATGTCAAACCGGAACACCGGGAAAAGGTACGCCGCATGTTCCCGTTCCTGAAAAGTACGTGAGTGACCGGAGCATGATTGATAAAGGGACTGTTGCATGAGGACAGTCCCTTTATCGTTCGTATTTCAGACTTTTCCTTTGACAAACATAGGTCATCATCGTAAAATAATATGAGCGTGTATAAAGTTAGGAGTTAAGAATTTATGATTACTGTTGTTGAAAAAGTGCGGTTCTATGAAACGGACATGATGGGCATTGCCCACCATTCCAACCACATCCGTTGGTTTGAATGCGGCCGCTGTGAATATTTCGCCGCTGCCGGTCTCGACTTATTCGACCTCCTCGATCAAGGGATTACCTATCCCATTAAGAGTGTGTCCTGCGAATATATCAGCCCCATAAACTATGCCGATATCATCGATATCGAGACCCGCCTGGTAAAGCTCAGCCGGGCACAGATGGTCTTTTCCTACCGTATCGTCCGTCATGATGACCGCCGCCTGTTGGCGACAGGAACGACGCAGAACGTATTTGTCCACAAAGAAAGTGGGAAAGTAGCCCGCCTCTCTGATGAAGATTACAAGAAACTACAGGCCATGTATGCTGCCGAACAGGCAGATACAGACGTCGAAGGAGCCGTTCATGGAAGGTAATTCACGGCCGATCGGTGTGTTTGATTCCGGTGTCGGCGGACTGACTGTCGTCGCAAAACTGCGGATGCTCCTGCCTCATGAAGACATCATCTACGTCGGCGATACCAAGCGGAACCCTTACGGGACGCGGACGTCGGCCGAAGTCATCGATTATACCCGGGATATTCTGCGTTTCATGACCGAGCAAAAAGTCAAGGTCGTCGCCATCGCCTGCAACACCGTTACGGCCGTTGCCTATGATACCGTCGTAAAGGAAGTCGACTATCCCTTGATCGGCATGAGTCGGGGCCTCAAGACGGCTAAGCAAATCAGTGCGACCCAAAAGATTGCCGTCTTCGCTACGCCGTTAACCATTGCCAACCACAGTCATCGCAAGGTCGCCGCCGATATGGACGGCAATATTGAAATCGTTGAACAGTCCTGCCCGGCCCTGGCGAATCTCATCGAACGAGGCGTCCTCGACGGGCCGGAAATCCGCGGCCCCTTAAAGCAGTATACGGAGCCGGTCCTTCATTCCGGTGCCGATACAGCCATTTTCGGCTGCACGCATTTCCCCTTCATCCAGCCTCTCTTTGAAGAGTTTTGCGGCGATTCCATTGCCTTCGTCGATCCGGCCCATGAAATGGCCCTGGAAACACTGGATGTCTTAAAGAAAGACGGGTTGCTTAACCAGAACCAAGAAAACGGCTATTTACGCCTTTGCTTTACGGCCGAAAAGGAGCGAGGTGCCCATTTGGCAGAACACCTCATCCCGGCCAATGAATTTACCGCTGAAGAAATCACCCTCATTTAATCGTATCTATATTTTACATAAAGGAGTCTTGCGCCGTGTTTTTCTATGTCTTATTCAATGTTATCATTGCCGTCATCGGCATTGCTGCTGTCCTGTACCTGTTGTTCCGCTTCTTTGCCTGGCGGCAGGGGGACGCACGCTTTGTTATCGATGCCCGGCATCGGAAACCTTTTGAAATGAAGGAAATTACCCAGAACCGGGCCGTCTTCGAAACAGAAGTGCCTATCCACAATGCTGGCCGGCAGCTGGGAACCATCATGGATTTTTATCCTCGGACCCTCCTTCCGCGTGAACAGTACGACAAGGTTACGGTCCAGTCCGAACTTGCCAATAAGGCAGCCGAACGCGATGACAACTACTGGGAATCTGTTATTTTTAACCCCCGCGATCGGGGCATGATCCGCGTCACCATTACCCTGACCAGTAAAGAAGGCAACATCCGCGAAGACTTGAAGACCTTCCCTGATATGCCGATTGATCTCGTCTATCAAGTCGTATCCCGCAGCGAATGGTACATCCATAAGGCCCGCATTACCTTGAAGGCAACGGAAGTACAGCACGCATTGGAATTGAATTAGGAGGTCTCATACAATGGCAGAAATCGAAGTACCGGTAGAATTAGTCCCTGTAAAAACAAGAATCCTTACGGATAAAGATGATATCGTCGATGTTATCGAAGAATATGCAAAACACGTCGTCGGTCCCGATGACTTGGTCTGCACGGCCGAAAGTGTCGTCGCCATTACTCAGCACCGCTATACGCGGCCGGAAGAACTGACGCCGTCCTGGCAGGCCCGCCTCATGCGGCGCTTCGTTCCCGGTGAAGGCAGTATGGCCAGTCTCTACGGCATGCAGGCAGCCATGAACCTTGAAGGGGAATGGAAGATGATGTTCTGGTTCATCGTCGGCTTTTTTGCAAAACTGGCCGGCAAGAACGGCGTCTGGTATGCCAAATGCCGTCAGGCGTCCTTAACCGATGACGTTACGGGCACCATGCCGCCCTTTGATAAATGCATCGTCTACGGGCCGGCTGAACCGGATAAGGTTGCTGAAAAAATCAAACAGCGCATGGGCTGCTACGGCGCCGTCGTTGCCGACGTCAACGACCTCAAGCGCTCGGCCGTCCTCGGTCACAGCAAGGGTATCAATCCGAAAGAAATCGCCCGGATCCTCATCGACAATCCCTTTGGCAATGCGTCCCAAAAGACGCCGATTGTCGTCATCAAGAATTACGCAAAAATGCTTAAAAAATAACAGCCGGACAAGGGGGATGTGCCGTGGCAGAAAAAATTGTACTGGCAACACATAATGCCGGGAAGATACGGGAATTCAAAAGTATTTTAGAGCCTTTGGGCTATGAAGCCGTTTCGGTGCACGATGTCCTGCCGACGGTTACCGAGCCGGAAGAAATGGGAACGACCTTTGCCGAAAATGCCCTGCTGAAAGCCTCGTATTATATGAAGGCTACGGGCCTTCCGTGCCTGGCCGATGATTCGGGGATTGCAGCCGATGCCCTTGGCGGCCGTCCCGGCGTCTACTCGGCCCGCTATGCCGGTCCCGACTGCGACGATGAAGCCAACAATCAAAAGCTCATAGCGGAACTGGCAGCTTTTCCGCCGGAAGAACGGACGGTTCACTACATTTGCTCTCTGGTCCTGATCTGGCCCGACGGCCGCACTGTACAGGCTGAAGGCAGCTGTGACGGAGTCCTGCAGGACGTCTATGCCGGCCATAACGGCTTTGGCTATGATCCCTTATTCTACGTTCCGGAAAAGGGGAAGACCATGGCCGAACTGTCGATGGATGAAAAAAATGAAATCAGCCATCGGGGCAAGGCTTTAAAGAAACTCGTCGAGGCCCTGTCATGAGTACCGTCCGGGTAGGCTTGGTCAGTGACAGCCACGGCCGTTTTGAATGCCTGTCTCGCATGGCTGACAGTGCTCCCGATGTGGCTGCCTGGATTCACGGTGGTGACTACTGCGACGACGGCGAGGATTTGGCCATATATACGGGCGTGCCAGTCTATGCCGTCTTGGGCAATAATGACTATCTGAACCATACCAACGATCCGGAATGCCGCTGCGTTACCGTCGGCGGCATTCGTATTGTCGCCATTCATGGCAGCCAATGGTACGGGGAACGGCGGCTGCAAAAGCTCGTCGAATTAGGAAACGAACAGCATGCCGACCTCGTCGTCTTCGGCCATACCCACCGCCGCTTCATCAAGCGTGAGGCTGACCTGTGGATCGTCAATCCCGGCAGCATCGGCCTGCCCCGCGACGGGCGAAAAGGGACCTATGCCGTCGTGACCATTGACGACGGGGTCATTACGGATATTGCCTTTCACGAGATTGACCGAAAATAAGCCCATTGGGGAAGGAAATGGATTACCATTCATGAAAACGAAAAAACTCAAGCTCTACGGGTTCAATAACCTGACGAAGACTCTGAGCTTTAATATTTATGACATCTGCTATGCCGTCAGTGACGAATCTCGGCGCCAATATATCGAATATATTGACGAGCAGTATAATGCCGAACGATTGACCAATATCCTGCGCAACGTGTCGGATATCATCGGCGCTCATATCTTAAACGTCGCCAGCCAGGACTACGATCCCCAAGGGGCGAGCGTTACCATCCTCATTTCCGAGGATGAGGTTCACGATGCCGACGTCGTATGCCATCTCGACAAGAGCCACCTGACGGTCCATACCTATCCCGAAAGCCATCCTCAAAAGGGTATCATGACCTTTCGGGCCGATATCGACGTGTCGACGTGCGGCCGCATTTCGCCGCTCAATGCGCTCAATTACCTCCTGGACAGCTTCGATTCCGACATCGTTACTCTCGACTACCGCGTTCGCGGCTTTACGCGGGATATGAACGGCAAGAAGCTGTTTATCGATCACCGCATCAATTCCATTCAAAATTATATTGCGCCGGCGACGCGGCATCGCTATGATATGATTGATGTCAACGTCTATCAGGAGAATATTTTTCATACCAAGATGGTCCTCCACGACTTCGATTTAAATAACTACCTGTTCAATATTACCAAAGACGATTTGAGTGAACGGGAACAGCAGCAAATCCGCCGCCAAGTCCGGCAGGAAATGTTGGAAATATACAACGGCCGCAATATGCCGTCTATGCGCTAAGGAGGACGAATGTTGGATAATAAGAAAAC
Organism: Megasphaera sp. DISK 18; assembly: GCF_001682955.1. Taxonomy (NCBI): domain Bacteria; kingdom Bacillati; phylum Bacillota; class Negativicutes; order Veillonellales; family Veillonellaceae; genus Megasphaera; species Megasphaera sp. DISK 18. The sequence goes on along the minus strand of NZ_LUGJ01000034.1, from coordinate 25,357 downwards.
ACTCTGTGCCATCGGAAAGGCCATGAAGAAGGGCGGATTGGTAGCTGCCTGTGACGGCAATATCAGTTATCGCCGTGACGACGGCCTTATCGTCATTACCCCGTCGGGCCTTCCAAAGGGCGAGCTCCATCCGAAGGACCTCCTGGTCGTCAATCTAGACGGCATCGTTTTCGAGGGAATGGGGAAACCGTCCTCGGAAACGGCCCTCCATCTCAACATCTATCGGAAGCGGCAAGATGTTCATGCCATCATCCATGCTCATCCCGTTACGGCGACGGCCCTGACCGTAGCCGGTATTCCTTTTGCAGCCGACATCGTGACCGAAGGGGCCATGGTCTTAGGCGAAGTGCCGACTGTGCCCTATGCGCCTCCCGGATCGTTGGAACTGGCTGAAGGATGCGGTGCTGCCGCTGAAACAGCCTCCGTATTCCTCATGGAACGGCACGGTGCCGTTACCTTGGGAACCGATCTTAAAGAAGCTTTCTACCGCCTGGATACGCTGGAAGCGGTAGCGAAGATGTATCGTGATTCCCTGATCTTTTCGTTGGCCGGCGCAGATAAGGGCCATACGACGACGAAGGCCAAGCCTTTGAGCTGGTATTTGAAACAGAAATAAGAAAAGCTCTCGCAGTTGCGAGAGCTTTTTGTCGTCCTGATTTCGATGCGGCTATTCTTTCTTGGGCTCGACGATGTACGTCGTCTGGTTGGTGAATATGACGTAGCCCGGGACGGCGTGGGCCGGTTTCTTTACATGGCGTACGAGGGTGCAGTCGACTTCGACTTTAGAGCTGTCCCGGCCCTTACTGTAATAGGCGGCCAGTTGTGCTGCCCGTTCGATTTGGGCATCCGTCGGATCGGCGTTGTGCGAGGCTAAGATGACGTGGGAACCGGGTTGGTCCTTGACGTGGAACCACAGGTCGTAGGGATGGGCTTTCTTCAAGGTCAAGAAGTTATTTTGCCGATTGTTGCGGCCGACCCAGATGGTCAGGCCGTCGGCGTCGATGGTTAAGATGTCCTGAGCCGATTCTTTCTTTTGCCTATCTTTATTATGGCCGCTGATGAGGTTCATCTGCTTCATTTCGTCCTTGATGTCCGTGATTTCATCTTTCGTCGTCGTGTTTTCCAAGGCATATTCGAGGGAGTAGAGATAGTCTAAATGCTGTTGGTTTTCCTCGTGGAGCTGAGCCGATATCTGTTTGCGGTTGCGCAGCTTCGTATAGCGCTTGTAATAGCGGTTGGCATTGTCGGTCATGGAGTAGGCCGGGTCGAGGGCGATGGTGACGTCTTCCTGGTTTTCGGATAATAGGTTTTTGACGGTTACTTGTTTTTCATGGTCGTGCTTTTCATAAGCGTAAATCATGAGCAAGTCGCCGTACAATTTATAGGTGTCGATTTTCTTGGTTTCTTTCATTTCATCGGCAATGCGCTTGATTTTTCGTTTTTGCTTTTCAATGAGCTTGGCGACCTTCTTTTGCAGCTGTTCCTGTTCGCCGTTCAGGCTGCGGTGCGTCGCCTGGTATTCGCTGAGATACGTTTCGATGAGGGGGAAGTGACGCCGCGGATACTGAGAGAGGCTGTTTAGTTCCAAGGGGAAGATGACTTCCTTGCCTTTGACGGTATAGACGTAGGCGCCGGAAATCCCGGCGAGGCGCTTGCCAAAGGCTTCGACCGTACGGCACCAAGCAAAGCGGTCAGCCGGGGACAGATCCTGTACGAGGGTGGCCGTGTCGATGCCGGAGTCGTGGGATAATTCGGTCAAGACGACGGTGCTCATGCCGTTGAAGCGCTTGAGCATCCAGGTCTTTAAGGGTTCGTCGCCGCCGGTTTCCATCATATCCGTCAGTTCTTGGGCAGAGAAGGAAAAGGGATCCATGCGCATGAAATTCGGCGGAAAATCATAGGGCTCCTTGGGAGCAATGGTGCGGACGGCCTGTTTGTTTTTACCGGTCTTAATGAGGGCTTCGATGATGACGCCGTCTTCCGTGAAAATGACGTTGCTGTATTTTCCCATGAGTTCGACATGGATCTTACGGGTGACGACCTTGCCGGAGATATCGAGGACATCGACGGCGATTTCGATAAGTCGGTCTAAATGGAGTTGGGCAATGGAAGCGATGCGTCCGTTTTCATAATACTTGCGGAGAAACATGCAGAGCCCCGTCGGGATATCCGGCGTCGGCGGGACCGTGTCGGCAATGTAAAGGCGCGGAGAATCATCGAGAGTAATGACCAAATGGTGAAGGCCTGTATCATTAAAGATGCGGAAGTACAGGGACCGGGCGTCGAGCTGATAGATTTTAGATATCTGGCCGCCTTGGAGAATGTCTGCCAGTTCGTTGGTAATGCAGTGTAATGTGATACCGTCTAAGTTCATAGAAGTACCTCCTTATCTGGTACACTAAAAAATTCAATCCTTTTTATCATACCATGTTTGTAAAGGTCCTGTGAAGGGATATAAAAAATCCCCTTCAGAAAAGAAGGGGCGGATGAGGGAAAATCACTATTCATCTAAATGTGGGCAGGATACTCCGACCTCTTAGGTCGGGGAGGAATGCCCGCTTCACCTCACTTTCTTAAAATACTAGAGTTTTAGTAACATATATGATATGGTGGTCTTAAGGGAAGCCATATATTTTCAGAAAGGCAGGTGAGAGAAAGTGTCCGACCTAACCAAAACTATAAAACTTCGCATCCATGTTTCTCCGGAACAAGAGATTCTGTTTCGCCAAATGACAGAACATTATCGTCAGGCTTGTAATTTTGTGTCGCAATACATTTTCGACAATCAATTCAAATTGGCTTATCAAAGCCTTAACAAAGAGCTATATAGAGACCTTCGTGCGTTGTTTGGCTTAAAGTCGCAACTTGCACAATCGTCCATCAAGACGACTATGGCTCGCTATAAGACGGTCAGTAAGCAGTTATTCCACAAGCCATACAAATACAAGGACCAAGATGGCAGCTGGAAATACATAACGAAAACGCTCGAATGGCTTTGGAAGCCCATCTTCTTCAAGCGCCCGCAAGCAGATTTGGTCCGCAATCGAGATTACAGCTTCGTGGATAACGGCCAAAGCTTGTCTATCAACACTCTTGGCAAACGAACCCGGTGTACCTTTGAAAGCCAGCCATTTTCGGAATATCTGGACGGCTCATGGAATCTTGGCACAGCAAAGTTAATTGAACTCAAAGGCCTGTGGTATCTGCATATTCCCGTCACCAAAGCGGTTGAGTGCTTCCAGAAGGAGAATGTCCGCCATGTTGTCGGTATTGACCGTGGTTTGCGATTCCTGACGGTCAGTTACGATGAACAAGGTAAAACCGAATTTGTTTCCGGGCGAAAGATTACAGCCAAACGACATAAGTTCCTCAAAGTCAGACAGCAGCTCCAATCCAAAGGCACAAAATCTGCAAAGCGCAGACTCAAAGCCCTTTCCGGACGAGAGAACCGTTGGATGTCCGATGTAAATCATCGGATTTCTAAGACACTCGTTACGAAATACGGCAAGGATACATTGTTTGTACTGGAAGATTTGACGGGTGTCAGCTTTGAAAAATCGAATCTCTCCCAAACTGCAAAGCAGAACTATGACCTGCGGAGCTGGACTTTCTATCAGCTTGAGCAATTTCTGACCTACAAGGCTCACGAAAATCGCTCGGAAGTATTGAAAGTATCGGCCAAATACACCTCTCAGCGTTGCCCGAAGTGCGCCACTATCCATAAGGAAAACCGTAAGCCTCACAAACATCTGTATAGTTGCCAGTGCGGATACCAATCCAACGATGACCGTATCGGAGCTATGAATATCCAGCTTCTTGGTACGATGTGGATTTCTGGAGACAATCACCCTCGTTACGAGAGAAAAACAACTGCCTCGGAGTACATCTCCTTGGCAAAACGGGCATCGTCAACTGCCCGATGATGTAGGCAGAATTAGGGAGATGTTGTTCTCAGCATCGCTACCACCTATGTTTCTCTGACTTACAAGCTCCTGCTTCTATAAGTGGGAGTCGTTGACACCATGCGGAAAGAGCTGTTATGAATAGACAGAGTATTGTGCCGGCCGCTGTGATGGGAAACACCCAGTCTGTCGGGCACAGCAGGGAAGAACAAAGATAGATGATGACACCTACGATGGGGACGGCCAGGAGAAGGACCAAAATCAACAGGCAAATGGCGTATATCATTCCGAAGAAAGCGGCTATGCAGTCCAGCAAGGGGGAAAAATCCGGGTAATGTTTGCTCATAAGGCAGACCTCCTGATGCAAGGCAGGGAGATGAAAGGCAGAAATCAGCTCCGTCAGATAGAATGGTTCTTAACGAAAATCTGGGATAGGTCGAATTCACTCTTTTCTTTACTTCATTGTAGCAAACGGGCGGAGAAAGGCAAGGGGAGGTGCCGGAAAATAGGCTGTGTAGCAGCTTTCTGTAAGGGCGATGAAAGACGGGCATACGGTGGCATCGATATAAAAAATTTGCAATATGGACGCCGGATAGGCTATAATGAGATATTGAATAGGTTATTAAGGGGGTTCTAACATGCGAAGTATGACTGGTTTTGGCAGGGGAACCGGCAATGACGGCAAACTGGCTGTTACCATTGAAATGCGGGCAGTGAACCAACGTTTTTTGGAATTGAATATACGGATGCCCCATGCGTACCTGGCTTTGGAAGACCGCCTGCGCAGCGGCATTAAAGCCGTCTTGAAGCGGGGCAAGGTCGATGTCTTTGTGACCGTTCAAGACCTCTCGCCGGCAGCGCCGGAAATCCATATTGACGATGCTGCACTGGGCGCCGTTAAGACGGCCCTTGAAGGAGCCAAGCATCGCTTTTTTGACGGCAGTCCTGTCGGCTTGGGTGAGGTCATGGCCCTGACAAAAGATTGGTTCGTCCAAACGCCGCCGGCTATCGATGCCGATGCCAGCTGGCCGCCTTTTGAAGCGGCTTTGCAGGGCGCCTTAGACAGCATGGTTGCCATGCGCCTTCGCGAAGGGGCCAACATCGGTCGGGATTTGCTGGCCCGGGCGGCTGTTATGAAAGGCCTCGTCGAAGAAATTGCCGGTCGTAAGGATGCCATGACGGCGGCCTATCAAGAGCGGCTGGAAAAGAAAATCCGCCAGCTCATCGATAAGGCCCAGGCGCCCGTGCCCGACGAAGACCGACTCTTGCAGGAAGTGGCCATGTATTCTGATAAGGTCGACGTGACAGAAGAAGTAGTCCGTTTTGAAAGCCATTTGAATCAGCTTCACACCATGCTTCAAAGTGACGGTGAAGTCGGTCGAAAACTCGATTTCCTCATTCAGGAAATGAACCGCGAAGCCAATACCATCGGTTCCAAGGCCGGTGATTTAGCCGTCACGGAGTCGGTGCTGCAGCTTAAAAATGAAATTGAAAAAATCCGCGAACAGGTGCAGAATATCGAATGATGAACTTCAATTTATTAAATATCGGCTTCGGCAATGTCGTCATGGGGGATAAGGTCGTAGCCATGATCAGCCCGGAGTCGGCTCCAATCAAGCGCCTTATCCAAGATGCTCGAGACGGAAACAACCTCATCGATGCGACCTTTGGCCGCAAGACGCGGTCCGTCATCGTCATGGATAACGGCTGGATCATCTTGTCGGCTCTTCAGCCGGAAACCATTTCCCACCGTATCGTATCGGCAGGCAGTGATGCTGACGCCATCGATGCAGCGGAAGAAGAAAGGGAGTAATACTATGAATGATTCCGGACTGCTCATCGTTGTATCCGGCCCGTCCGGAGCCGGGAAGGGGACGATTTGCGCGGCCCTGCGCAAACAGTTTCCCAATATCCAATATTCTATTTCCATGACGACCCGTCAGCCTCGACCGGGAGAAGTCGACGGAGTCAATTATTATTTCTCAGACAATGCCCGTTTTGAACAGCTGCTCTCAGAAGATGCTTTTTTGGAGCACGCTAAGGTCTACGATCATTATTACGGTACGCCGAAAAAATACGTCTACCAAATGCTGGACGAAGGGCAGCACGTCATGCTGGAAATCGATATCCAAGGGGCCATGCAGGTCAAGGAACGCTACCCAAAAGGCGTCTTTATTTACATCGTGCCGCCCAGCCGTTCTGTCTTGGAACACCGACTGCGCAGCCGCCAGACCGACAGCGAGGAGGTTATTGACGGCCGCTTGTCCAAAGCTCGCGAAGAGCTCGACTGGATCGACCGCTATGACTATGTCATCGTCAATGACGATTTGGAAACCGCCATCGATGAAGCGGCATCGATCATAAAAGCCGAACAGTGTAAAGTCATGCGCAATGCTAAAAACATTGCCCATACGAAAGAATTGTATAAATGATTAGGAGAGATGAACTATGTTAATTAAACCGACCCTTGAATCTTTGATGCAGAAAGTAGACAGCAAATATACACTGGTTACCTTGGCTGCTAAACGGGCTCGTGAATTGACCGACCACGATGAAGCCCTGGTCAATGTCGATACGAACAAAGTCGTTTCCATCGCCATGGAAGAAATCGACCAGAATAAGATTACTTATGAAGCCCCTCGCGACGGCATTAAATGACACGGAGGTACTTGCCATGAGTTTGGAAGGGAAAAAGATTGTCCTTGGCATTACGGGCGGTATTGCAGCCTTTAAGGCCGCATCCGTTGCCAGTCAGCTTCGGAAGTCAGGAGCTGAAGTCAAGTGTATCATGACGGCCCATGCAACGGAGTTGATTACGCCGCTGACGTTGCGGGAAATCTCAGGAAATCCCGTTGCCGTTTCCATGTTTGAAGATGTTCCTGAATTCAACGTCGAACACATCGCCCTGGCCCGCTGGGCCGACGTCCTGGTCATTGCACCGGCGACGGCCAATATCATCGGTAAGATTGCCAATGGCATTGCCGACGATATGCTGACGACGACAGTCATGGCAACGACGGCGCCGGTTCTGATGGCTCCGGCTATGAACAGCAATATGTATTTGAACCCCATTACCCAGGATAATATGGCTAAGCTGAAAAAATTCGGCTATCATCTCATCGAACCGGACAGCGGATACCTGGCCTGCGGCATTACCGGCATCGGCCGCCTGCCCGACCCGGACGTCATCGTCGATTACATCGAACTGCTGGCCTGTAAAAATGACCTGCTCAAGGGGAAGAAGGTCATCGTTACGGCCGGCGGCACGCGGGAACCCATCGATCCGGTCCGCTTCATCGGCAATCATTCCAGCGGCCGCATGGGCTTTGCTATTGCCAAAGCGGCGGTTGCTGCCGGAGCCGAAGTTACCCTGGTTGCCGGTACGACGGACAACTTGAAGACTCCTGTCGGCCTTGCACGGCGCATCGACGTCGGCAGTACCAGGGACATGAAAGCGGCTGTCGAATCGTATTATGACGACTGCGACTTGGTCATTAAAGCCGCGGCCGTTGCCGATTATCGTTCGGCTCATCCGGCGGAAAATAAGATCAAGAAAAATGACGATGTCTTGACCCTTGAAATGGCTAAGAATCCTGACATCCTCTATGGTCTTGGCCAGCGTAAAACCCATCAGGTCCTGGTCGGTTTTGCCGCTGAGACGACGAATGTCATCGAATACGGTACCAAGAAACTTCAGAAAAAGAATCTCGATATGCTCGTAGCCAACGATGTCAGCGCCGAAGGTGCCGGCTTCCAGGGGACGACTAATATTGCCACCTTGCTGTTTCCCGACGGCTCTTCAGAGACCTTGGAAAAGATGGCAAAAGATGAACTGGCTTCCATCATCGTAGCTCGGGCAGCTGCGATTATCAAAGCTAAAACTTCCAAACAAAAGGCATAACGAAAGGCCATCCCGACCGGTTGTTGGGATGGTCTTTCTTTTTGACAGTATAAAAAATATACCCAGATCAGTTTATCCGTAGTAAATATATAAAAAGTGCGTTCTTTTCGTTTTGAGAATCTTATGGTATACTTAAATCGTCAAGATTTAAATGATACAAATAATCAAGATAATGAAACATATACTATGACATGGAAAGGATGATTCCCATGAAGATTGCTGCAGCCGATATTTTAAAAGCCTTTAACTTCAGACACGCTACGAAGAGCTTCGATGCCTCGAAAAAGGTATCCGACGCCGACTTCAACACCATTTTGGAAGCCGGCCGTTTATCGCCGAGCTCCTTTGGCTTTGAACCGTGGAAGTTTTTAGTCATTGAACGTCAGGATATTAAGGATAAACTGTTCCCCATTGCCTGGGGAGCCCAGAACAGCTTGAAAGGGGCCAGCCACTTCGTAATCCTGCTGGCTCGCAAGAAAGTCGATACCTTGTACAGCTCTCCTTACATCACCCACATCATGCGCGATGTACAGCATTTGCCGGAAGATGCGGAGCAGGGGAGAAAAGCTGCTTTTGAGGCCTTCCAGAAAGACGATTTCAACTTACTGGAAAGCGATCGGGCCATCTTTGACTGGGCCAGCAAACAGACCTACCTGGCACTGGCTAATATGCTGACGACGGCAGCCATGCTCGGCGTCGATTCCTGCCCCATTGAAGGCTTTAATCGGAGCAAGGTAGAAGCCATGCTGGCCGATGAAGGCCTTCTCGACACGGAACACTTCGGCGTTTCGGTTATGGCCGGCTTTGGCTATCGCAACGAAGAACCCCATGCCAAGACGCGGCAGGCCATGGAAGATGTCGTTACCTGGGTAAAATAAGGTAACCCATTCCTCAAAGGCATAAAAAAACGGCAAGAAATGCAGACGATATCTGTCATTTCTTGCCGTTTTTGGTTATGCTTTTTTTGCATATTCTACGACGGCTTTGGCAAAGCCGTTTAAATTTGTCGTCTTGATGGGAAGGCAGGGGCAGCCCATGTCTCTGGCGGCGGCCATGGCCCATTTGACCAGATCGGTCTGGCCTTCACTCAAGTTGATGACTAAGAGGGTGGAAGCCCGCAGGATTCGGTCGTCGCCGGTATAGCCGCTGAGGACGGCAGCCGTCGGGAAGCGGCGCTTTATCCGGCCCTGCCATTCCGGCGTACCGCCGGCCAAGGCGATTTGGCGTCCGGCCAGGAAGCGGTCCAAGCTGTGTGTATAGTCCCGCTGGGTCATGAAGGACGGCAGTTCGAGGCCGCGGTCTTCGGAAGGACGCTTGGCTTTTTTTTGTGTTGCAGCGGAAGTGTCCGTAGTCTGCGGGGCGGTTGCCGGTTCGGCCGTTTTCCCCGGCTTTTCTGTGGCGGTCCGTTCTGCTGTTTTTATCGGTTCCGCAGAGGTTGGCCCATCGCCGGATGCCGCGGGAGCCGGCGATGTTTCTGAAACTGATGGTTGTGTCGGCGCTGTCGGTTTTTCCGGTGATGCCGTTTTTTTCGTTTCCGTCGCCCGGGCCGGTGCCGTCGAGGCTGTCGGATCCGCTGCTTTCGAAGGTGACGGGGCGTCTGATTTCACCGGAGTCGAGGCGATTATCGGCGCTGACGGCTTTACGGCTGCATCGGCCTTCGGTACGGCTGCCGAGCTTGTCCTTTCGGGTGCTGAAGCAACTTTTTTTGCCAATTCAGGATTTGCCTCATATTTACGAAGGGTCTGACGCAGGGTCAACAGCTCCGATACCTGAATGGCGGCTTTTTCCTTGATCCGTTCCGTGTACTCTTCCTGTTGGCGGAGGGTCGCTTCGTAGTGCTGAAGATCTTCTTGGCGACCGTTTCGTTCATCTTCCAGTTCTTGACGCAGTCGTTCCAGTTCAGAAAGAACGGTTTTGCGGTTTTGCGATTCGAGACGAAGCTTCAGGAGTTCTTCCCGGTCGGCTTCCATTTGAGCTTTTTCCTGGCGCAGCCGGAGGAGTTCTTCTCGTTCTTCGCCGGCAATCATGGCCGGTGTCTTTTCGGCGTCCGCCCGGCTGTCATCGACCCAGGGGCCGTCGTAGATAGCCATTAAGTAGATGCCTAAGGATTGGGCGGCCATGTGTTTGGCTTGTTGGATATCTTCAAAGACATCGCTCAACCCGACGAGCTCATCGTCGGTCTTCAACATTAAGAGGTCGATCATGCCCATGTAGGAATCGTCGCCTGTCGTCTGGGCTGTGGCATAGCGTTCCAGACGAATCGTACCGGCATAGATTTCAGTGGCATTTCGTTTCGATGCGTAATAGGTATTGATGAGGAGACGGTCCGGTGTCCGTTCGTATATCCGCAGGATCATGGCTTCTTCCCGCTCCGTGCCGTTATAGCGGATGAAGGCCAGGCTTTCGCGCTGCAGTAAGGTATTTACCAATCCTTGGGTACGATACCATTTATCCCAGATTTCTACGCGCTTGGCCAAACGCAAATCTGCCGTTTTACAATGGGTGGCAAAGTCAAAATAAGGGTCGTTGAAAAATATATCTCTTGGCCGCAATTTGGTCATCATAATCATCCTTTCTTTCTATCTATTCATTATAACGTTTTCTGTAACGGATGTAAAAATATTCTTCAGGAAGTGTGGAGGTGAACGGGTACGTCGGAATTTTTTTAGAAGGACAGAACTCATGTTTGCTATACCAAAAAAGAACTTGCAAAATAGAGGGGTTTGAATTATAATGAACCAGTAAATCAAATAAAGAACCATCAAGAGACGACGGAGGGACTGGCCCTATGATGTCGCAGCAACCTTCATAAATGAAAAGGTGCTAATTCCAGCAGTCTTATACTGGCAGATGGGGATTGGAAGCCCCTCTCATGACAGTCATGAATGAGGGGAATTTTTTTTTAAGGAGGAAACCTCATGGTGAAAAATCGTGAATTCTTTACATCTGAATCCGTAACCGAAGGGCATCCGGATAAAATGGCTGACCAAATTTCTGACAGCATTTTGGATGCCATTCTTGCAAAAGATAAAAATGCCCGCGTTGCTTGTGAAACCTTAGTGACTACCGGGATGGTCCACGTCGTCGGTGAAATTTCGACGACGTGCTATGTCGATATTCCGCACATCGTTCGTGAAACCATTCGTTCCATCGGTTATACCCGTGCGAAATACGGCTTTGACTGCGATACTTGCGGCGTCTTGGTATCCCTCGATGAACAGTCGCCGGATATTGCTATGGGCGTCGACGATGCCCTCGAAAAGAAGGAAGGCAATACGGACCAGTTCGACACCATCGGTGCCGGTGACCAGGGGATGATGTTCGGCTATGCCACGAATGAAACGGATGACTACATGCCCCTGCCTGTTTCCTTAGCGCACCGTTTGGCACGCCGCCTGGCCAGTGTTCGTAAAGACGGAACGCTTTCTTATCTCCGTCCGGACGGCAAGACCCAAGTCACCGTCGAATATGAAGACGGCAAACCGGTTCGCATCGATACCATCGTCATTTCGGCGCAGCACAGCCCGGAAATCACGCGTGAACAGATTGAAAAGGACCTCCTCGAATTCGTCATCAAACCGGAACTCCCGCAGGGCTTATTCGATGATAAGACGAAGCTCTTCATCAATCCGACGGGCCGTTTCGTCATCGGCGGTCCTCAGGGTGACTCCGGTCTGACCGGTCGTAAGATCATCGTCGATACCTATGGCGGCATGGCTCGTCACGGCGGCGGTGCTTTCTCCGGGAAGGATCCTACAAAGGTCGACCGTTCGGCCGCTTATGCCGCTCGTTACGTCGCTAAGAACGTCGTCGCCGCCGGCCTTGCCGATAAGTGCGAAATCCAGTTGGCATACGCCATCGGCGTAGCTCGTCCCGTTTCAATCCACGTTGAAACGTTTGGTACGGGCAAAGTCGACAATGAAAAAATTGTCGGACTCATTGAAAAGAATTTTGACCTTCGTCCGGCTGGCATCATTGCCATGCTCGACTTACAGCGGCCGATTTACAAACAGACTGCTGCTTATGGCCACTTCGGCCGCAACGATCTCAACCTGCCTTGGGAACAGACCGATAAAGCGGATACGCTCCGTAAAGAAGCCGGCTTATAATTGAGATGCAGAGACTGCCGCAGGGACGGCAGTCTCTTTCTGTTTTTGGGCGTATGCCCTCGGACGGCAGCGACGAACTTCGGCTGCAGCCCTAATGAGGAGGTATGTCCGTGATTGCTGAAATTATCATTAATACGACGGCCAAACGGTTACAGCAGACCTTTTCGTATACCGTGCCGGATCACCTGGCCGTTCGCGTCGGAAGCCGCGTCATCGTTCCCTTTGGCTTTCGCCGGGAAGAGGGGATTGTCGTCGCCCTCCATGAGGCGCTGGACGAACCGGCCGACTTTACCTTAAAGCCCATTGAGGGCCTCCTGTCATCACAGACCGGATTTCGGGAGGAAATGATTGAAACGGCCCTTTGGATCCGCGACTACTATGTCTGTAATCTTTCCGATGCCCTGCGGTTGTTCATGATCGATAAACGCGGCCTCGTCCGCCAGGAGGTACTGTCCCTGGGGCCGACGCCGGCGACGACGGCAGAAGGCCGGTCGGTTCAGCTCTATGTCGCCGATAAGGGCAGGGTGGAAAAAGGAGCCCTCGGCCGTAAATTTGGTCGTGACCTCGTGTCTCGTCTCTTAGCCGAAAACGGTCTTTGCAGTGAGAGCTTTTTAAAGAATAAGATTGCCGATAAAATGGAGGACTGGCTGGCCTTTGAAAAGGATGACCTCGATGGTACCCTTCACGGCCGGCCGAAACAGCAGGCCTTATTGGCGGAACTGAAAGAAAAGAGAACGGCGCCGGCTGCTTTCTTTCAGTCGAAAGGCTATACGCGTGACCTCATGCGCCGCCTGGCTGCGACGGGCCTTGCCCGTTGGGAGCAGCATCCGGCAGGGACGACAAACATCCTGCCGACGCTTGAACCGGATGAAGCCCTGCCGCTGACGGCGGAACAAAAAGATGCCCTCCATGTGATCGAAGGCGATGAAGGCGGAAAAACCTACGTCCTCCATGGCATTACGGGCAGCGGCAAGACAGAAATCTACATGCAGCTTGCCGAGAAAGTACTGGCTAAGGGACAGCAGGTCATCGTCTTAGTGCCGGAAATCGCCTTGACCGGCCAAATCGTGCGCCGCTTCCTGCGCCGTTTCGGTGACGATGTCGTCGTCATGCACAGCCAATTGTCCCAAGGCGAAAAACGAAATAACTGGCTGCGCATGCAAAACGGGACCAGTCATATCTGTATCGGTGCCCGGTCGGCCGTCTTTTCGGCGGCCCGGTCCATCGGCCTGTTCATCGTCGACGAAGCCCACGACAGCTCGTATAAGCAGGATGAGGCACCTCGCTACCATGCCGTGGCCGTAGCCCGGAAACGGGCGGCTTACTATGGCTGTCCGGTCATCCTCGGCAGTGCGACGCCGGCCTTAGGCGATTATTATAAGGCCCTTCAAGGGGACTACGTCTTGGTGGAACTGAAGGAACGCGTCGGTCACCGCCCGTTGCCGGAAGTCACCGTTGTCGATATGAGGGAGGAATTGGCCCGCGGCAATTACCGCGTCGTGTCCGATTCCCTGTACGAACTTTTGAATGAAACACTGGCCGCCCGTCAGCAGGCAATCATCCTCCTCAACCGGCGGGGGTATTCGACATTCGTCATGTGCCGCAAATGCGGCTATGTCGTCAAATGCGATACCTGTGATGTGGCCATGGTCTATCACCGCCAGTCGTCCCATTTAAAGTGCCATTACTGTGATGCCGAAAAGCCGGTGCCGACGGTTTGCCCGTCCTGCGGCAGCAAATACATTAAATTTTTTGGCAGCGGCACGGAAAAGGTGGAGCAGCAGCTCCATGAGCTCTTCCCCGAGGCTCGTATCGTCCGCCTCGATCAGGATACGACGAGCCGCAAACACAGCGGCGACCGCATCATCGAAGCCTTCCGCCGCCATGAATACGATATCCTATTAGGGACGCAGATGGTCGCTAAAGGCCATGATTTTCCCGGAGTCAGTGCCGTCGGCATCTTGTCGGCCGACAGCCTGCTCAACCTGCCGGCTTACTGGGCCGGCGAGCGGACCTTTCAGCTCCTTACGCAGGCCGCCGGTCGGGCCGGTCGAGGCGACGTTCCCGGCCGCGTCGTCATGCAGACCTATGCGCCGGATCACTACGTCATCCAATGCGCAGCCCGCCAGGATTACCGCGCGTTCTACGATCAGGAAATCCAGTTTCGTAAAGAATTGGCCTATCCGCCCTTTCAGGAAATGACGAAGATCCTGGTCAGCGACAGCGACGAACAAGAAGTCTGGCGAAAGGCCAACGACGTGGCAGCGGCTCTTTCGAGCTGGAATAAGGATCACGGAGAGACGGTTATTATCATCGGTCCTTATGAAGACGTCATCAAAAAGATCCGCAATAAATATCGCTTGGTCTTGTCGCTGACGGCGGCAGACCTGGGACCGATAAAGAAAGGGATGCGTCAGCTTCCGGCCTGCTGGCAGACCGGTGTCGTCATCGATGTCGACCCGTCGATGTAGCAGATTTTTAACTTTTTTTAAACATTTTTGACATAAAAGCCTGTGTGATGCCACACAGGCTTCGCTTTTTGCAGGGCTTTGCCGGGTCTATAGAAAAGGGAAGTATCGCTGCCCCGGGCCTTGTATGAATCTGATATAATAGAAGTGTAAGGATTCTCTTTCTCACTCTTGGTGACGGTTAATTTGAATTCTTACAGTAGCCTTTTGGCTCTTTTTCCGCTATAATAAGACGGATAAGCGTTTTACTATAACAATGAGGTGAAAGATATATGGCATTACTCAAAATCATAAAAGCCGGAGATCCCGTCCTGAAAGCGACGGCAAAACCGGTTGCAAAAGTGAATAAACATATAAAGAAAATTCTCGATGACATGGCCGAAACGATGTATGCAGCCGACGGCGTCGGCTTGGCGGCGCCCCAGGTCAATGAATCGCTGCAGCTCATCGTCCTTGATGACGGCAACGGCTTGATTGAACTCATCAATCCGGAAATCCTTGAAATGTCGGAAGAAACGAACATCGATACGGAAGGCTGTCTGAGCGTTCCCGGCTACTACGGCAAAGTCCAGCGAGCTTCTAAAATCAAGGTCCGCTCCTTGACGCGCCACGGCAAGACGGTTATCTACGAACCGGAAGGTTTCTTGGCCCGCATTTTCCAGCATGAAATGGATCATCTCTACGGCCATTTATTTATTGAAAAAGCGACGGATTTACAGAAAGTAGGGGAATAATGGAGAGCTTACGCATCGTATTCATGGGAACACCCGATTTTTCAGTTCCGGCCTTAGCACGTTTGGCCCAATCGCAGCACGACGTAGTTGCCGTCTACTCTCAGCCGGATAAACAGCGGGGACGCGGGAAGAAGGTGACCTTTTCGCCGGTGAAGGAAAAAGCCGTCGAACTCGGGATTCCTGTGTTCCAACCCGATTCTATGCGAAGCGATGAAGTTATTTCTGAACTGAGAAGCCTTTCTCCGGACGTCATTATCGTCATTGCCTACGGCAAGATTTTGCCCAAGGCCGTTCTCGATATCCCAAAATACGGCTGCCTCAACGTTCACGGCTCACTCCTGCCGAAGTACCGCGGAGCGGCGCCCATCCAGTATGCCGTTAAGGACGGCGAAGGGGAAAGCGGCGTTACCATCATGCTCCTCGACGAAGGGATGGATACGGGGAAGATGCTGAAAAAAGCTGTCATCCCTTTAGACGCCAAGGAAACGACGGGCACCTTGTTTGATAAACTGGCCTCTCTGGGGGCCTCAACCTTGATGACCGTCGTCGACGACCTTGAAACTTATGAACGAAATGCCGTCACCCAGGATGAAAGTCAGGCCACGTATACGGCGAAGATTACAAAAGAAGAAGCGGCCCTCGATTGGAATACCGATGCCGTCGTCTTAGAACGGTTGATCCGGACCTTGGATCCTCACCCCGGCGCCTATACGGTGTGCCGCGACGGAAAACGGCTGAAAATATGGTCCGCCGACGTCGTCGAAGGGGCGGATGCCGTGCCGGGAACGGTCATTGCCGTGACTAAAAAATCCTTTACCGTCCAGACCGGAAAGGGCGCTCTTCGCATTACCGAAGTTCAGCCGGAAAGCCGCAAGCGTCTGATGGCGGCCCAGTATCTGCAAGGGGTTACGCTGACCGTCGGAGAACCGTTATAACCGGCATGCCGCATGCATGGCCATACGTTTTATTTAGGAGGATTCATGAACGTACGTGAAGTTGCCTTTCAAAGCCTGCTGACCATTTGCAGGGATGAAGGGTATAGTAATATCGTCGTCTCGAAGGCGATACAGGCCCATAAATTTTCTGATCGGGATCGGAGATTTTATACGGAACTTGTTTATGGGACCCTGCGCTGTCTTAATTATTTGGACTGGATCATTTCCCAGCTCAGTACGCGCAAATTAAATAAGCTCGATCCGGTTTGCCTGGCCATCGTCCGCTTGGGGCTCTATCAGATTTTTGGCATGGATAAGGTGCCTGAATCGGCAGCCTGCAACGAGTCGGTCAAGATGGCGACGAAGTTTGGCAATAAGGGCATGGCAAAATTCGTCAATGCCATGCTGCGAAACAGCATTCGCAACCGCAATTCCTTCGTCATTCCGGATAAGGAAAAGGATATGACAGCCTACTTGGCCTTGACCTATCATCAGCAGGACTGGCTCATTCGCCGTTGGCTGAAAGATTACGGCCCGGAGGAAACGGAAAAGCTTTGTCAGTATTTCGATACCATCCCGCCTCTGTGTCTTCGGGCCAATACGACCCGTACCAGTCGGGATGAGCTTCTTAAAGACCTCATCGAACAAGGGATTCAGGCTCGTCCGACGCCGGTTTCGCCGGACGGCATCTACATCGACGGCCACTTGGGGATTCACGAACTGGAGTGCCTTAAAGACGGGCGGGCCATCATTCAAGACGAACCGTCTCAGCTCGTCGCCCATATCGTCGACCCTCAGCCCCATGAACTGGTCCTCGATGTCTGCGCCGCTCCCGGCGGAAAGACGACCCATTTAGCGGCTATCGGCGGTCCGTCGTGTATCGTCTACGGCGGCGACATCCATGAACATAAATTGAAATTGATTGACTATAATGCCCAAAAATTAGGCCTTAAAAACGTCCGCACCCTCTTGCAGAATGCCTGCACCATCGGTCAGAAGTACGGCGGTCGGGCAGACCGCGTCTTGATCGATGCGCCTTGTTCCGGTCTCGGCGTCCTGCGCCACAAAATCGACCTTCGCTGGCGCAAGCAATTGAGCGATCTTCGTACTTTACCGGCCCTGCAGCGTCGCATTTTGGAAAGTGCGTCTCAGTGCGTGAAGCCCGGCGGCGTCTTGGTATACAGTACGTGTACTCTGAATGATGACGAAAACAGCGGCATCGTCAACGAATTTCTACAGAAGCATCCGGAGTTCCATGTTGAAAACGCTGCGGAGAAACTGGCCGTTCCGGGACATGAAGGCCCATTTATCCAGCTTCTTCCTCAGCGTGACGGCATGGACGGGTTCTTCATTGCTCGCATGAAGAAGGAGTCTTGATATGATGAATCTATTCGATATGACAAAAAAAGACCTGCAGGACTTCCTCGTCGCCCAAGGGATGAAAAAATTCCGGGCCGATCAGATTTTTCATTATATATATAAGCAATCGATTTTTTCCTGGGATGACATGGTGCTCCTTCCGCAAAAGGATCGGGACCTTTTAAAAGAAGTCCTGCCTATTCAGATGCCCGACGTCGTGTCGCGCCTTGATGCGCCGGACGGACGGACTGTTAAACTGCTCTTGCGCCTTAACGACGGGCAGACCGTTGAAACGGTGCTCATGATGCACGATTACGGAAATTCGATCTGCGTTTCGTCGCAGGTCGGCTGTGCCGTCAACTGTGCTTTCTGTGCTTCGGCGAAAAACGGTTTTGTCCGCAATCTGTCGGCCGGAGAGATGGTGGCGCAGTTATTGGCTTTCCGTCAACACGTGACACCGGAGCTGCACTCCATCGTCATCATGGGGACGGGAGAACCGCTGCTCAATTACGACAATGTCATCGCCTTCATGAAGCTCATCCACGAAAAGGATACCCTCTACTTAGGCTACCGCAACATGACCTTGTCGACGTCGGGCATCGTGCCTAAGATGTACCAATTGGCGAAAGAGGGGATGCCCATTACCCTGGCCGTATCCCTCCACGCTCCCAATGATGCTCTTCGTCGTCGTATCATGCCGATTACCGACAAGTATCCCCTCGATGCCGTCTTGACGGCGGCCCATCATTATTTTGAAGAGACAGGCCGGAAGGTTACCTATGAATATATTCTCATCAAAAATCTGACCTGCACCAATGCCTGTGCCAAAGAACTGGCCCGCCTTTTCAGTGGTAAAAATATTCTCATCAATGCCATTCCCATTAATGACAACTATGATGTCGGTCTCTATCGGCCCGATGATAAGTCAATCAGTGAATTCGTTACCTACCTCCAGCGCCACGGCGTGCCGGTCACGCTGCGCCGGGAAATGGGCAGCAAGATTCAGGCGGCCTGCGGCCAGCTGCGTATAAAACGTGAAAATATTTGACAGGTGACAGGGAATATGATATGAATTAATGTGTACCTATAACGAAACACCGTGAGAGGACGTGAGAATTTGGGCACATACGGTGAATCCAAAATCGGCCTGGTTCGGAAAGTAAATGAAGATTCTTTTTATATCAGCCATGAGCGAAACGTGCTGGCCGTAGCTGACGGTATGGGCGGCTACGTCGGCGGCGAAATCGCCAGTAAGACGGCGGTAGAAGCCATTGCTTACTATTTTAAGAACTTTAATTATGCGGCACCGGTGCAGCTGGAAAAGGCAATTCAGTATGCTAATTCCAGTATCATCAGCAAGACCTTGATCGACCCGTCCCTAAAGGGAATGGGGACGACCGTTTCCATGGTGACCCTGGCCCGGCATATGGCCTTTTGGGGCCACGTCGGAGACAGCCGCATCTATCTATACCGGGAAGGAGTCTTTTCACAGATTTCTGTCGATCATACGATTGTTCAGGTTTTACTCGATAAAGGTAAGATTACAGAAGAAGAAGCGCTGGATCATCCGCAGCGCCATGTACTGACCAGAGCGGTCGGTGTCGACTCCAATCTCATCGTCGATACCGGGGCTTTTGAAGTACAGC
Source organism: Megasphaera sp. DISK 18 (assembly GCF_001682955.1). NCBI lineage: Bacteria > Bacillati > Bacillota > Negativicutes > Veillonellales > Veillonellaceae > Megasphaera > Megasphaera sp. DISK 18. The sequence continues at coordinate 6,303 of NZ_LUGJ01000034.1, read as the reverse complement.
CGAATGACCGTATTCTGATTTGTTCCGACGGCTTGACCTCTTTCATTGGCAAGCCGGAACTTTGCGATGCCATCGGCGACTACAGCCGGACAGAACGGGAGATCATCAACGATCTCTTTGACCAGGTCTATGAAAATGGGGCCAAGGACAATGTCACGGCAATTTTAACAACCATATAATCGGGAACGACTATGAAAGTGGTGGAATAGTTAAAAATGATTGGTCATATCTTAGACAATAGATACAAGATATTGGAAAAAGTAGGCACAGGCGGCATGGCCAGCGTATATAAGGCCCAGGACATCCTCTTGGATCGTATCGTCGCAGTCAAGGTGCTTCATGCAAAATACGGCGACGACCACGATTTTGTCGTTCGTTTTCGGCAGGAAGCGCAAGCGGCTGCTAAATTGTCTCATCCCAATATCGTCAATATATACGACGTCGGCTACGATGAAAATGTCCATTACATCGTCATGGAGTTTGTACGCGGCGAGACGTTGAAAGAGTATATCGAAAAACACGGCCATTTGCCGATCAATACGTCGATACAGATTGCTTTCAATATCGGCGAAGCCCTTGAAAACGCACATGCTAACGGCATCGTCCACTGCGATATTAAGCCCCATAACATTCTGGTGACGGAAACGGGGCGTATTAAGGTCGCAGATTTTGGCATTGCCCGGGCTGTCAATTCCGTGGAAAACAGCGATCGCACCGTTCTCGGTTCGGTTCATTATTTTTCGCCGGAACAGGCCAGCGGCGGCCATATTGACGAGCGGACGGATATCTATTCCCTCGGCGTCGTCATGTATGAAATGATGACCGGCATCGTGCCTTTCGAAGGGGATACAGCTATCAGCATTGCCTTGAAGCACGTTCAGGACGATATTCCCCTGCCGACGAAGTACAATCGCCGCATTCCCCGGCTGGTCGAACAGGTAATCCTAAAGGCCATGTCCAAGAATCCCGACGACCGCTTCCAGTCGATTGGCGAGATGATGTCCGAACTTCGCCTGTCTCAGGGCTTTATCAACACCAATGGTGCCCGTCCGATCATCAGTAAGGGGACGTATAACTTTGGGACTCAAAAAATCCAGCCCATCAAGGAAAAAGAGCTGCCTGAAGAAGCGCCGAAAAAGAAGAAGAATATTTTTACTCGTTTCATGGATTCTATCAGTAATCATTCCCAAAAGACGATCATCATCGGTATGCTCGGTGTCTTTCTCGTCGCCTTCGTATGGGCCTTCTTTTCCTTTGGTAATTTTTGGAGCACTGAAGATATTACGGTTCCGAACGTAACGGGGAAACAGGTGGAAATAGCCCGAAAAATCCTCAAGGATAAAAAACTTGATGTATCGGTCAAGGAGGTAGAGAGAGAGGAAGTCCCTGTCGGCGAAGTCGTCGCCCAGACGCCGTCAGGCGGTGCCGTCGTCAAGGCCAACCGAACGATTTACCTGACCGTCAGTAAGGGCAATAAGGGTGAGCAGGTCTTAATGCCGGATCTGAGGAGCCTGACACTGGAAGAGGCTGAAAGCAAGTTGAAAGAAATCGGCTTGTCTGTCGGCAAAGTAACCTATAAAGAAAGTGCTCAGTATGCCGACGGGACGATTATCAGTCAGAGCCCGGCGTCGCCGAAGAAAGTTGACAAGGGGACGAAGGTCAACCTCGTCGTCTGCCGCAAGAGCGAGGCTGAAAAGGCGGCTGAAGCGGCTAACGAAGCGCCGAATACAAGCGGCATGACCCTCGAAGAAGCGGAAAAAGCCTTGGAAAGCGCCGGCTATTCCGTCGGATCCGTCGCCAATCTCGATGCTTCGAAAGACAGCTCTCAGGCCGTCGTTACGGCTCAGGCCGCAGGAGACGGCAAAGTGGTCAATCTGACCGTCGAATATCCCGGCAGCCAAAACTCGCAGTCGACCGGCTCGGACGGCAGCGCCAATAACCAGGAACCGGCCGGTACGCCGCACTACGGAACGGTCAATATCAGCGTTCCTGCCGGCGCTTCGAACCAGCACGTTCAAATCGTCGTGTCCGATGATAATGGTTCGCGCGTCGTCTACGACCGCAATCAATCCGGCGGCGACAACATTTCAAAGAGCGTCAGCGGGACCGGTAAGACCCGGGTCAAAGTCTATATCAATAATTCGCTCGTACAGGATCAATATATCTAAGGAGGAACATGACAAAAGGACGCGTCATCAAGAACTATAATGGCTATTATTACGTCGATGTCGGAAGAGAGAACCTCGTCGAATGCCGGCGTCGGGGCAAGCTGCTCAAGGCGAAAATCTTAGTCGGCGATGAACTGGAAATTACGGAACTGGAGAATGACAAGGGCGTCATCGAAGCTCAGCTGCCTCGGCGGAATCAAATCCGCCGGCCGGCGGTGGCTAACCTTGATCAATTGATGGTCATCATGGCAGCCCAGTCACCGGATCCGAATCGCTTTCTCATCGACAAGATGCTCATGACCTGTGAATACAGCGGCATTCGGCCCATACTCTGCTTCAATAAATGTGATCTCGACCGGAACTTGGCTGAAAGCTACCGGGATTTCTACGAGCGCTGCGGCTATGACGTCTGCCTCGTATCAGCTCGTACCGGAGAAGGTCTCGACGAGCTCTATGAACGGTTGCCGCAGAAGGTAACGGCCTTTGCCGGCCCGTCCGGTGTCGGTAAATCGAGCCTCCTATCCCAACTGTTGGGGCGGAAGGATTTATCCATCGGAGCCGTCAGTGAGAAAATCAAACGGGGCCGTCATACGACACGCCATTCAGAAATCATGCGCCTCGACAGCGACACCTATGTCGTCGATACGCCGGGGTTCAGCGCCCTTGATTTTGAACACCTTGATGCGCGGGATGTCCTGCCCTTATTTCCCGACATGGAGCCCTACAGCGCAGGCTGTAAGTTCTCGTCGTGCCTCCATCTGTCCGAACCGGAATGTGCCGTAAAAGAGGCCGTTGCCGACGGTCAGATTCAAAAAGAACGGTATGAAACGTACTGTAAAATCATCACCTCCATTGCAGAAAGGAAACGATAATCATGGTAACGATTTGTCCCTCTATATTGTCCGCTGATTTTTCGCGGTTAGCTGAAGAAATTAAAGACGTCGAACAGAAGGGGGCCGACTGTATCCATCTCGATTTGATGGACGGCCATTTTGTACCCAATCTCACCTTCGGCGTGCCCGTCATCAAGGCCTTGCGCCCGGTTACGAAACTTCCCTTCGATGCTCATTTGATGGTGACCAATCCCGAAGCGTATGTCGACGGCCTGGCCGATGCCGGCGTCCAATATATGACGGTTCATCAAGAAGCCTGTGTCCACTTAGACCGGGTTCTGCAGCAAATCCATGAAGCCGGGATGAAGGCCGGCGTAGCCCTCAATCCGGCGACGCCTGTATCGACGTTGTCCTGTGTTGCCGGACAATTGGACCTCATCCTTATCATGAGCGTCAATCCCGGTTTTGGCGGTCAAAAGTTCATTCCTTATAGCCTTGACAAAATCCGCCAGGCCAAGGAACTCCTCCGGAATGCAGGAAATACCGAAGCTGTCATCGAAGTCGACGGCGGCATCAACGATAAGACGGCTCAGATGGTCAAAGATGCCGGCGCCACCTTCCTCGTTGCCGGCAGTGCTGTATTTGGTGCGGCTGATCGAAAAGCAGCCATTGCGTCCTTGCGATAAGGACTTGTATTTCTCCTTTTCATGTGCTAAAATCGTACATGAAAAGAAGAATAGAAATAGTCTTTGAGGCAAGGTGAGAAAGCTGGGCTTTCAATTCCTGACCGGCGGTGACAGTCCGCTAACCCGCAAGGGTTGAACCGATGAAATTTCGGTACCGACAGTACAGTCTGGATGGGAAAAGACAGACGACAGTGTCTTTTTTTGTTGTGCTCAAAGGGCTATGGAGATTTTTCATCCATAGCCTTTTTTCGTTTTCCCGCCTGCAAATCCAAGAAGAAGGGAAGGAATATATTGGAACCGGCAGAGTATATGAGAAAAGCCCTGGAACTGGCAAAATCAGCTCTGGGTTATACGACACCAAATCCGGCCGTCGGCTGCGTCATCGTCAAAGATGGTGAAATAGTCGGCACCGGCTATCACCATAAGGCCGGCACCCCTCATGCCGAAGTGTGGGCGTTGAGAGAGGCCGGGGAAAAGGCCAAGGGAGCGACGGTTTATGTGACCCTCGAACCTTGCGCCCATTACGGCCGAACACCTCCGTGCGCGCGGACGTTGGCCGAAAAGGGCGTCGGCAAGGTCGTCATGGCCATGCTCGACCCCAATCCTCGCGTCTCCGGTAAGGGAGCGGCTATCCTGCGCAAGGCCGGTATTGCCGTTGAAGTGGGCCTGTTGTCGAAAGAAGCGGCCCAGCTCAACGAAGTATTTATCAAAAACATGATGGTCCAAAAACCTTTCATTGCCGTTAAACTGGCCCAAAGCCTCGATGGCCGCACGGCATCACGGACGGGCCATTCGAAATGGATTACCAACGAATGGGCCCGAAATTACGGCCACTATCTGCGCTCCATTTACGACGGCATTCTAGTCGGCATCAACACCGTCTTGGCGGATAACCCGCTGTTGACCTGCCGTATCGAACGAGAAGGTCAGGCGGCACCGCACCAGCCGGTGCGCATCGTCCTCGATGCTAAGGGACGGACGCCGCTGAAATCCTTGGTCGTAACCGATAAGACGACGCCGACCATCGTCATGACGACGTCGGCCTGCCCCGTTGAAAAGATGAAGGCTTTGAAAAATGCCGGCGTTCGGGTCATTTTGGCACCCTTACTTCAAGACAATCAGTCCATCAATCTTCCGGAAGCCTTGAAACGCCTCCATGAAGAAGGGCTGACCAGTATCCTTGTCGAAGGGGGAAGCACCGTTCAGGGCAGTTTCTTTGATGCCCGCCTCGTCGATAAAGTCTATGCCTTCATGGGCGATAAGATTATCGGCGGTGTCGGAGCCCTGCCGTCGGTCGGCGGTTATGGCGTCGATGAGCTCGATGAATGCCTGCCGCTTATCTACGATTCTGTAGAGATGCATGAAAATAACGTATTGCTTACGGCATATAATGCCAATAGGGAGGGTGCCTATGTTCACTGGCATCATTGAAGAATTAGGGGCTATTGCCCATATGGACCGCCGTCCCGACTCCATTCGGCTGACGATTGCGGCTCATAAAGTATTAGAAGGAACACAGCTCGGCGACAGTATTGCCGTCAACGGCGTCTGCCTGACCGTGACCGATTTGACGGATTCGACCTTTTCGGCTGACGTCATGCATGAAACGATGCGCCGTTCGTCGTTCAGCACGATCAAGAGCGGTTCTAAGGTTAACCTGGAACGAGCCATGCAGGTCGGAGGACGACTCGGCGGCCACATCGTCAGCGGCCACATCGACGGCATCGGTCACGTAGCCCGCATTGCCAATGACGGCATTGCCCGGGTCATCACCATTTCCATTCCGAAAGATATGGAAATCTTCATCGTCGAAAAAGGGTCGATCACCATCGACGGCATCAGTTTGACCGTCGTTTCCGTCGGGAACAGTCAGTTCTCTGTTTCCATCATTCCCCATACGATGGCCAATACGACCCTTATGGATAAACATCCGGGAGCTATCGTCAATTTGGAAACAGATGTCATTGGGAAATATGTCCATCGCTTCACAGTCGGTTCGCCTCAGTCCTCATCAGGCCTGACGTTGGACAAACTGCTGGAAAATGGATTTTAACTTTCAATATATAATTTAGAATAGGAGTGTTGTTATTATGGCACACATTAAAGAAGGTCAATTAATCGGTTCTGGTGCGAAGTTTGGTATTGTCGTCGCTCGTTTCAATGAATTTATTTGCAGCAAACTGCTCGGCGGCGCCTACGATGCCCTCCATCGTCACGGTGTCAACGATGATGATATTACGACGGCTTGGGTTCCGGGTGCTTTTGAAATCCCTTTGATCGCTCAGAAAATGGCTGAATCGGGTAAATACGACGCCGTTATTTGCCTCGGTGCCGTCATCCGCGGTGCTACCAGCCACTACGACCTCGTTTGCGGCGAATCGGCTAAAGGCATTGCTCAGGCATCGCTGAAGACGGGCGTGCCCATCATGTTCGGCGTCATTACGACGGAAAACATCGAACAGGCTATCGAACGGGCCGGCACAAAGGCCGGGAACAAAGGCTTCGACGTTGCCACCGGTGCCATTGAAATGGTCAACCTCATCAAACAGTTATAAAAAGCCGGGAACATCCCGGATTGGAAAGGCTGTCCCGCCAATCTGAACTGCTACCCGTCAA
>NZ_LUGJ01000033.1:0-96256 GCF_001682955.1 Megasphaera sp. DISK 18 | reverse complement strand
TTTATTCATCTAATAAAAAAAGATTTTGCTGTGAACGTCCTCTTATCACTAACAAAAAAATGGACGAGAGCGAGGAAAACTCACTCACGTCCATTCGCGGTGGATGATTTAGTTGGCACCCCAACATTTGACAAAGAGCCAAAAAAAGAACCGACACAGTCGGCCTGAGCCTCACTGCGGCAGTTCTTTTCTTCACGTATTTACGCTTCTACAGGGTATACGCTGACTTTGCGGTTGTATTTACCAGCGCGTTCGAACGCAACTTTGCCTGCAGCCGTAGCAAATAACGTATCATCTTTGCCGATGCCTACGTTAGTGCCCGGATGGAAGTGCGTACCACGCTGGCGAACGATGATGTTGCCGGCTTTAACGATGACGCCGTCATGGCATTTTACGCCAAGGCGTTTCGATTCGCTGTCACGACCGTTACGCGTGGAGCCTGTCCCTTTTTTATGAGCGAAAAGCTGTAAGTTGAAATTGAACATTCCGTCCACCTCCTGACATCTATAAGTCGAGTACGACGTATTCTCCATACTGTCGCACCATTTCCTGCAATCCTCTTGCCATAGTCCCTAAGATAATCTCTGACGCTTCAGAGGGCTCAGGAACCGTTACCGATAAGAATCCTTCGTTTACTTCATAGGGTACGTCCTTCGAAGCATACTCCATGAGACCCAACAAAGCAGTCTGTGACAGTGCCGATACGGCGGCACAGACAATATCGCTTCCTTCTTCCGCATAATCGGCATGGCCGCTTATGGTAAATCCCGTATAGCGATATTCCTTATCTCGATGCATCGTAATGGTAATCATTAGCCTTCGATTTTTTCGATAGAAACTTTCGTGAAAGGCTGACGATGGCCCTGACGACGACGGTAGTTAGATTTTGCTTTGTATTTGAAAACAAGGATTTTCTTTTCTTTACCCTGAGCCAATACTTTTGCCGTTACTTTAGCGCCTTCGACAACGGGAGCACCTACTTTAACATCACCGTCGTTGACGACTGCCAATACCTGGTCGAATACGACATTGGAATCAACATCAGCATCCAACTTTTCGACAAAGATATTGTCGCCTTCCTGGACACGATACTGTTTTCCGCCTGTTTTAATAATAGCGTACATGAGTGACACCTCCTCATCAATATACTCGCTGGATACGGCGTTCCGTAAAAGGACGCTTACAAGCCTCTCCACGCGGCTTATCCATAGCCACTTATGCTACGACTCATCTACTATATCATGAATCATCGGGACTGTCAATATAAAAGCCCTTGGAAACTTACAAAACAGCCTTTGTTCCGGACAGACAATATCCCCGTCACGGCCGAGCCGATAACGGGGATATTCGAAAGAAACGGGATTAGTTTCCGTTGTGATTAAAGTAGTCCGCCAACCCTTTTACAATGCTTTCGGCAAAGTTCTGCTGCTGTGCCTCTGTATTGAGGGCCTGTTCTTCGCTCGGATTGGAGATGAAGCCCAGTTCGAGGAGCGTCGCCGGCATGTTGGTATGCAGGAGGACGTAGAAGTTGGCCGTCTTGACACCGCGGTCCGAGAAGTTCGTCGCCTTCATGTTCTGCTGGTGAATGTAGTTGGCCAGGCCGTAATCATAAGGCGTCTTGCTGTTGTAATAGGCCGTGACACCGCCGGCAGACGGTGAATCGAAGGAATCGATGTGAATGCTGATGAATACGTCAGCCTTGGCGGCATTGCCAATATTGCTGCGGGCCTGCAGTTCTTCTACGGCACCGTCATACGGAGCGTAGACGTCGACGTCAGTCGTGCGGGTCATGACGACGTTGGCACCGGCTGCATTCAACAAGGAAGCAACCTTCTTAGAAATGGCCAGGGTAATGTCTTTTTCCTTCGAAAAAGCACCGACAGCACCGGAGTCTGAGCCGCCATGACCGGGATCGATGGCAATGGTCTTGCCCTGAAGCCCCTTGGTCAGGCTGTAAGACTGGCTGCTGGCGTAGACAGGAACGGTCGTAGCCGATGGTTTAGCCGGAGTCGTCGTCTTTGTCGGCGACTTCCAGGTCGAAGACGGCTTTACCGCCGGTTTGGACGTGGTCTTACTGTTCTTGTCGGTACTCCACTGACTCCACTGTTTAACCTTACCGGACTTATCGTTTATGTCGATGACGACACGGCTTGACCCCTTCGCGCCCGTCGCCCCGGGAAGGGTAAAGACTTTGACATCGTTCTTGGTCACCGCCTGGGGCACCTTGATGGTGACATCCGTACCGGCTGAGCGCGACGACAGTTTCACGCGGGATATGACGTTACTATTAGGTTTGTAGGTTTTATCTACCTTCTTACCGATGCTGGTATTGGGCAAGGTTACAAAAACATACTCGCCAGAGTTATCGATGTAAAGTTTGGGATTTACCTTGCCGCTGACATCGAGAACGGTCCGGACAAAAGGCGTATTGGCATCGTTTCGCGTTGCCGTCCGCACATTGGTAATTTCCGTTTTCGCCGCTGCATGAGCTGATACCATCGGGATCAGACAGATGAGCATGATAAGCGGAAGCATCCATATTTTTTTAAGCACGCTATCTTCTCCTTTACGATCCTAAACTGTTAACTTATTTATTATCCCACGAATAGCCGAAAAAGTCCATATTGGAGTACAAATAAGTCAAATAGCCACTCTTTTTTAACTCCATTTTAGGATAAATCTCAAATTTTCAGCGATTCCGTCACATCGACTCATGGTGATAACGTTTCAAGGTAATTACACACCGTATCTTCACAACGTCCCCCATTTACGATTAGTGAAGTATAACGAATATGTAAGAATTTTGATATCTCGTTACGAGTATTTATACTTATACTTTAGAATATTGTTTTTGCAAACCACCTCCCCCTATGCGAAAGAGGACTGCCAATTGACAGTCCTCTTTCGTGTTTTATCTATGCAGGGGAGGATGACTCTTAGAATAAGAAGTTGATTTCTACGTCCGTGAATTCATCGGGATCGTCCGAGCCGTGTTTAGCTTTGGTGCCAAAAGTCTGAGCAGCTGTGAGGACGACGTTTTTCGCTAAGGTGTAGTCGATGCCGACACCCCAAGACTTGACGTTGTCGAGGACGCTGTCATCGCGCCAGGAGTTGGTTGCACCGCCGAGGAGGGCGCCTTTGTCAGAGTTGAGGTATTCAACCCAAGCATCCCACGTACCTTTCGTATCGCTGTCGGCCGAACCGTAAGTCAATTTGCCGACCCATACTTCCGGATCCTTCGTATATCCATCGCTGAGCTGAGCACTGTTGCTGTTGATTTTTTCATAGTTGGCCAAGGCGTTCCACTTGCCAAAATTCAAGCTGGCATAAGCGCCCCAGAGATCATCGGCTGCAAAGTAATCGCCTGTATTGGTGCCGCCGCTGACGGAGAAGTCATTGTAATAAGCACCGATAGCAGAACCTGCCGAGCTGCCGCCGCCGAAGATGCCTTCTAAGACGCCGTAGCCGGTCTTGACACCGTCCAGGCCGTCATCGTCGGAACCTGCAATGTCGCCGGCTTTAAACTTACCATAGCCGCCGGTTACCGCAAAGTGGTCGCCGGAATAGGACAATTCAGCGCGGTCGAAGACGTCGCCGTACTGGAAGCCGTAGGCATGATCACCGCCGAGGACGTACGTATCGGTACGGCCGACGCTGAGGTTCCACGTATTGCCGCCGAAGTTGTAGTCGACTTTGGCATTATCCGTGAAGATATCGTTATTGCTGTCAGCTGCACCGTTATCGGCAAAGTTAAGGTCGTTGGTGCTGATACCGTAGGTTACCGTCGTACGGTCATTGACCTGTGCATTGGCGCGAATACGAACGCGGTAATCCCAAGAGGAATCATTGCGGTAGCCGGCGCCGTCGTTGCCGTTAGCAGATCCACGGCTCTGGTGCTGGAAGCGGACACGAGCATCACCGGTCAATTTGACATTGCCGACGCGGTTTTCAAGAGCACTGACGCGAACGCCGAGGTTGTTGAGTTCGTCAGCAAATTCATCAGCCAATTTGTTGATGAGAGCCCGCTGTTCAACAGAAGCCTTATCCATGTGGGCCATGGCTTTAGCGACCATTTCGGCAGCTTCATAACGGGTAATGTTGCGCTGACCCTGGAAGTGTTCGCCATCGACACCCTGGATGATGCCGGCATCAGCCAGTTCTACGACAGATTTATACGCCCAGCTGTCTGACGGTACATCGACGAAGGGATTGGCTGCAAAGGCGCTGGCAGCACCGACAGCCATCATAACGGCTAAGGTTGTTGTGATTTTCTTTTTCATTATGTATACCTTCTTTCTTGGTTTTCAAGCCAGAAATGACAGGTTATACAGATTATCTTCATTCGCTGCAATCGAGTGTTCCTAATTTCCTCTCACCTAAAACAAAGATAAATACTGTCTTAAACCTCCATCTCATAGCTTGTTACAATGAGTACATACTTATTATAGCCTTACATGATATTGGTTGTCAATATCTTATTTATTGTATATATTTTTTATCCACAATGGTTATAAAACCCGCCGCACAGCCATCGACAAAAATCCCGACAAAAAAAGGCCCTGCAAAAAGATGCAGGACCTTTGTGATAAGTCTCCTTATTCAGCTGTCGGAGGTTTGTATTTCGGCGACATGGGATTCGTTTGAGGCGTAAGGTTCTTCATGCGGCCCAACTGATCGCTCTTATCAGAGAAATAAGTATGTAAGGTAAATTCCGCCATTTCCGACAGTGGTTCATCGAGGAATACTTCATAGAGTTCGGCGATTTCCGGATTCTGCCAGCTGGCCTTGACGTCCGTATCGGCATCGCTCTGATACAAAGACGCCGTCCGGGCTTCTTGTACCTTTTTGATTTGAGGCATCTTAACTTTCGGCTGACCGCCGCCGCCGATGCAGCCGCCGGGGCAGGCCATGATTTCAATGAAGGAATAGTCTTCAAAGGCATCTTCCTTGATGAGTTCGTCGATAAAGGCCCTGGCATTGGCAAGACCACTGATAGCTGCGACGTGGATGACGAAGTGACCGAAGATGACCGTCGCTTTCTTGACGCCCTGCAGGCCTCGTACCGGTTCAAAGGGGATGAAGTCCTTCGGTGCCGGACGGCCGGTGAACATATGGTATGCCGTGCGGATAGCCGCTTCCATAACGCCGCCGGAGTTGCCGAAAATACGACCGCCGCCGGACGAAGACCCAAAGGTCTTGTCGAACTGGCTGTTTTCCAAAGCATCGAAGTCGATGTTTTCTTCCTGGATCCACTTCGCCAATTCCCGCGTGGTGATACAGATATCGGTATCGCGGATTTCCGGTTCATCCCAGAACAGGCCGGCAGCGCTCAGCTGAGGACGGCGGATTTCAGATTTCTTCGCCGTACACGGCGTAACGCAGACATTGACGATTTTCTTGGGATCGATATTTTTCTGCTGGGCAAAATACGTCTTGATGATCGGGCTCAAGATGCTGATTGGGCTCTTCGTCGACGACAGATGCGGAATGAGGTCCGGATAGAACGTTTCCGCAAATTCGACCCAGGCCGGGCAGCAGCTGGTGAACTGCGGGATAGGAATTTCTTCAGACTGCAGACGGTGCAGGAGCTCCATCGCTTCTTCCATGATGGTCATATCGGCACCAAAGTCGGTATCAAAGACGTAGTCTGCACCGAGGGCGCGAAGGGCCGATACCATTTTCCCTTCGACGAAGCTGCCCGGTTCCATGCCAAAGGCTTCCCCGAGGCCGACGCGGACGGCAGGAGCCGTCTGAAAAATAACGATCTTATCCGGATCGTTCAGAGCTTCCTTGACCCGGCCGACGTCATTGACTTCGTTAATGGCATCAAAGGGGCAGGCTGTCGCACACTGGCCGCAATGGACGCAAATCGGCAGATCGCCGGTACTGGACAGGGAGTAATAGTCGAGTACGGTCTGCGTGTCGGCACAGGCTCTGCGGCATAAGGTACAGTTCTTACACTTAGTCACGTCGAACTGAACGGCACAGTTATGTTCATCAATGGGGACGCGGCGGTCGATGTTTTCAAAGCGGGAATGAAATTCAGGCATGGCGAATACTCCTTTTCGGTCTGAAATTTAAAATGCTGGGTATGATGTTGGCAGCGCCAAGAACTATGTAACATTTTATCACAAACTTTGTTACTTATAGGATAATACAAACCAGCATAAATTTCCATTGCTTTTAGAGAATTCGAGCCCCTTTTTTGCCATATTTCCTATGCTTTTTTATCATGTTTAAAAAATTACGGTTACTCCCCTTTTAAATCTTCTAATTCACACCATCTTTCCGTCAAAGCATCTACTTTCTCTTGTGTTTCCTTTTGATCAGCCAAGAGAGTTTCCACTTGTTCGTAATTACTGCCGGCAGCGGCAATAGCCGCGTTGATTCCTTTGAGCATGGCCTCATAACGAGGCAGTTCTTCCGTAATTTTCTTCAACTCTTCTTCTTGGCGCTGCGTCAGTCCGGCCTTAATCTGTACCGCTTTTATATTCGTTTTAGTAATAGAAGGTCCAGAGGGTTTTTCACTTTTCTTTTCTTGGTGATGGCTGTATTTTTCTTCCAAGTATTCACTATAATCGCCGTAAAATCGTTCCCACTGCCCCGCGTGTAATGTGAAAAGTTTATCAACCACCCGATCCAGGAAGTAACGATCGTGAGACACGACGAGGACGACACCTTGAAAAGTATCGAGATAATTTTCAAGGACCGTCAGGGTCGGAATATCGAGGTCATTCGTCGGTTCATCTAATAAGAGCACGTTGGGCTGATCCATGAGCAGGCGCAGTAAATAAAGGCGCCGCCGTTCACCGCCGCTTAACTTGGCAATGAACGTATGCTGCATCTCTTCGGTGAACAGGAATTGGTCGAGGAGGCGCGTTGCCGAAATGCGCTGGCCGAATTGGTTGACCACAAAGTGCCCCCGTTCCTGAATGTAATCGATAACCCTCATCGATTCATCAAATTCCGGCAGCTGCTGGGTAAAGAAGCCAAAACGAACGGTCTGTCCGATAGTAAGGGATCCTTCCGTCGGAACTAATTGGCCGGACAGGACTTTGAGCAGGGTCGACTTGCCGACGCCGTTGGCACCGATAATCCCGATGCGGTCATGTTTAACGACGTGATAATCGACGTGTTGGAACAAGGGCTTGGCCGGGTCGTAACCAAAGGCCACATCATCGATGTCGAGGATGGTTTTCCCCAAGCGGGCTGACGTGTCGAGGAACTCGACTTCACCGATAGGTTTGCCGTTTTCAATAGCACAGAGCTGTTCATACCGTTCTTTTCGGGCCTTCTGCTTCGTCGACCGGGCCTGGGCGCCGCGCTGAATCCAGGCTTTTTCCCGACGGATGAGGTTGCGCCGCTTGGCTTCACTGGCTTTATCCCGCTCCAGTCGTTCCTGGCGAAGTTCGAGATATTGGCTGTAATTGCCGGCATACGTATAGACATGCCCTCGGTCGAGTTCGATCATCGAATCGACGACGGTATCGAGAAAATAGCGGTCATGGGTACTGAGCAGGATAGCCGATTTGCTGTCGCGGAGGTATTCTTCCAGCCAAAGGATCGTCTGTTCGTCGAGATGGTTCGTCGGTTCATCCATGATGAGGAGGTCGCAGGGCATAATCAGCGCCCGGGCCAGGCCCAGACGTTTGCGCTGGCCGCCGGACAGGTCGTCAACGGATTTCGTAAGATCAGAAATCCCCAGTTTGCCGAGGATGATTTTGGCTTTCGACTCCAGTTCCCAGGCCTGCTGGCGGTCCATTTCGGCACTGAGGGAGACGACGGCCCGGTCATCCCCTTTTTGAACGGCCGCTTCGTACTGCCGGAGAAGCTTCATGACCGGCAGATTGCCGTCGAGGACACTCTCAAGGACCGTGTGGCCTTGTACGAACTTCGGTTCCTGGGGCAGATAATGGATGCGCGCCTTGGGATTGAACCACAACGTGCCGCTGTCCATATCGGACAGACCAGCAATGATCTTGAGGAGGGTCGTCTTCCCCGCCCCATTGAGGCCGATGAGTCCCAATTTCTGTCCGCTGTCGATGGCGAAGGTCACGTCGTCAAAGAGGACGCGAAGGCCGTATGATTTTTTTACCTGTTCTACTGTCAGTATATTCATTATAATACATCACTTTCTCTATCTGGATTTTACGTTTACACTAGCACAAAGACTGCCAAGATGCAAGCCTTTCGGCCGGCCTTTGACTATATACAAGGCCTGGCAAATGTGATAGAATTAGTTGTTATCGTGATAAATTTCTAGAGAGATAAGGGGTTATTATGGCAAACAAGTTTATCTCGGGCACCTTGATCCTGACCTTGTCCGGTTTTGTCGTCAAAGCCATTGGCAGTATCAACTGGATCATCTTGTCCCGTATTCTCGGCGGTGAAGGCATCGGCATCTATCAGATGGCCTTTCCGATTTACCTCTTGGCACTCGATATTTCCAGTGCCGGCCTTCCCATTGCAATTTCCATTATTACGGCTGAAAAAGTAGCCAAAGAGGATTACTTCGGGGCCCAGCGCATCTTTCACGTATCCCTGTCGATGCTGTGTACGACGGCCTTTGTCCTGAGTGTCCTCATGTTCTTTGGCTCCAGCTTCCTTATCGATGAACATATCATCCGAGAAAGCCGGGCTTACTACTCGCTCATCGCCCTGGCACCGGCCATCTTCTTTACGACGATCATCGCCGGCTATCGCGGCTATCTCCAAGGCTGGCAGCAGATGACGCCGACGGCCTTGTCCCAAATTGTGGAACAGTTGGTCCGCGTCGTCGTCATGCTGGGCTTTGCCGCTCTCCTGTTGCCTTACGGCCTCGATTATGCGGCCGGCGGCGCCAGTCTCGGTGCCGGAGCCGGTGGCCTTGCCGCTTGGCTGGTTCTCGTCTATTACTATTATAAACTGAAGCGGTCCCTTCCCGTCGACGGACCTGTTTTCGAACAGGAAAAGATCAAGGATATCTTAAAGCGCCTCGTCGTCCTGGCCATTCCTATTTCCCTGTCGAGCATCATGCTCCCCGTCGTCTCCAACCTCGACCTGCTCATCGTACCGCGGCGATTAGAAGCTGCCGGCTATGCTACCCATCAGGCAACGGCCCTCTTCGGCTACCTGACGGGCATGTCGGTGCCGCTCATCAACCTGGCCACCATTCTGACAGCCGCCATGGCCATGAGCCTGGTACCGGCTATCAGTCACAGCTTTACCTTGAAAGAGTACGGTGAAATCCGGGAACGGACGGCAACGTCCATGCGCATCGCCTTTTTGGTCACCATCCCCTTCAGTGTCATCCTCTACGTCATGGCAGAACCTATCGTCACCTTCATCTACAACGCCCCGGCCGCAACAGAAGCGACAAGGGCCGTGGCCATCGCCATCTGTTTCTTAGGTCTGCACCAGATTTCAACGGCCATCCTTCAAGGCCTCAAGAAGCCGAAGATTCCGGTCATCAACATGGCCCTGGCCTGTATCGTCAAAGTTCTCTGCAACTGGTTCTTAGTCGCCATCCCGGCCTTTGGCATTACCGGGGCCGCCTATGCCACCGTCGCCGACATCGGCGTTGCGGCCGTCCTCAACATGTGCTTCATCTACCGTGAGATCGGCTACGTCATTGAAGTCAAGGTCATCTTAAAGAACATCGTCTCGGCTGCCGTTATGGGCGTCGCCATGTACTTTATGTACCCTTACCTTTTCAGCCATATCGGCCTCTTCTTGGCCCTCTTCCTATCGTGTATCATCGGATCGGTCATCTACATTGGCGGCATGGTCTTAAGCGGCGGTGTTACCCGTCAAGACGCTGCAAAAATGCCCTTCATTGGACGATTTATTTAACCACAGCAAAAGAGCTGCCCCATGGGGACAGCTCTTTTTTTATGGAAAATTTGAGAAATCAGTTGATAAGCAATACAGGAGTAAGATTATTTGCGGTATTTTTCGACGAAACGGCCCATTCTCTTCAGCGCTTCTTGGATCGTTTCCATGCTGGTTGCATAAGAAATGCGGACAAAGCCTTCACCCTGTTCGCCAAAGGCCGTACCCGGAACGACGGCAACTTTTTCTTCCTGAACCAATTTTTCGCAGAATTCAGAAGACTTCATGCCCGTGCAGCGAATATCCGGGAAGATGTAGAAAGCGCCCTTCGGTTCAAAGACCGGCAGGCCGATGTCGCGCAGGCCTTTATAGATAACTTGGCGGCGGCGGTCGTATTCCTGACGCATAGCTTCTACTTCTTCATCGCAGTCCTTAAGGGCTGTAATCCCACCGAACTGAGCCGTCGTGTTGGCGCACATGATGGCATACTGGTGGAGTTTTAAAATCGGTGCTAATCCGTCGCGAGGTGCGCAGATATAGCCGAGACGCATGCCGGTCATAGCATGAGCCTTGGAGAAACCGTTAAATACGATGGTCCGTTCGCGCATGTCCGGTAATTTAGCGAAGGTCGTAAATTTAGCATTGCCGTACATGAGTTCGCAGTAAATTTCGTCAGCCATGACGATTAAATCGTGTTTTTTAACAAATTCAGCAATGGGCATCAATTCTTCGGCCGTCATAACCGTACCGGTCGGGTTGTTCGGATAGCCGATGACCAGTGCTTTCGTCTTCGGCGTAACGACTTTTTCCAGGGCAGCTACGCTCAATTTGAAATCGTCTTCCGGATACGTCGGGACGAATACGGCTTTCCCGCCTGCCAATTCAACAGCTGCCGGATAAGCTACATAAGCCGGATCAGGAATGAGGACTTCGTCGCCTGGTTCGGTCATAGCCAACAGAGCCATTGCCAAGCCTTCGGAAACGCCGACCGTAACCAAGATTTCATCTTTCGGATCGTACTTGACGCCATAGCGTTTTTCAAAGGTTTCGCTGATGGTTTCACGAAGTTCCATCATGCCCGAGTTGCCGGTATAGCTCGTTTCTTTCGCATCGAGGCTTTTCTTCATCGCATCGATAACTTTGTCGGGGGCCGCAAAATCCGGTTCGCCGATACTGAGGGACAGGACGCCTTCGACCTGGGCTGCAATATCAAAGAATTTGCGAATCCCCGATGGCTTGATAGCCCTAACATTTGCCGCTGTTTTGTCGTTCCAATTCATACTAATACACCGCCTTTTCCTATGATTATTTTTGCACTTTAATATGCATTCTTTACATATATTATATCACTTTTGCAAGAATGATAAAAGGTTTATAACAAAAAAAATACTGTCCTCGTGAGAGGAACAGCATTTTTTCTTATCTATTCGCTTATGGGCTTGTCAAACAGATACTCTTCCCGGCCGACGGCTTTGCCATTTTTCATATAAACACGGGGAACGCGGCGGGATAAATTGCACATGATTTCATAATTAATCGTACCGCAGACACGGGCGATTTCCTCGATGGAAATGAAGCTGTCGCCTTGCTGACCGAAAAGGACGACTTCGTCTCCGGCGTGAACGTTGGCTTCACCGCTGACATCGATCATGCACTGATCCATGCAGATCGTCCCGACCTGAGGGACGCGGCGGCCGTGATAGAGGACGTCGACCTTGCCCGACAAAATGCGGGAATAGCCGTCGGCATAGCCTACGGGAAGGGTCGCGATTTTACGGCGGTCCGGTGCCGTATAGTGCCGGCCATAACTGACGGTCGCTCCGGCATCGATGAGTTTGACGTGGGCGATACAGCAGCGAAGGGACATGACCGGCCGCAGGTCGGAGGGCGTAATATCGATTTCCGGCGACGGTTCACAGCCATACATGATGATACCCGGCCGCACCATGTCGCAGTAATATTCGGGAAGCTCAAGGACGGCCGCACTGTTGCAGCAGTGGCGCAGGGCAATGTCAATGCCTTCTTCTTCCATACGCTTACACATCCAGCGAAAATGGCCGTATTGTTCGCGCGTAAAGGCCTTGTCCTCACAGTCCGATACGGCAAAGTGGGTAAAGATACCGCGGACTTCGATATTGGGTAAGGCTGCCAAGGTCTTGATGTCGGCGACGCTGGCTTCATTGACGGGAAAGCCGACGCGGCTCATGCCCGTATCGATGGCAATATGAACTCGCAGGACCTTGCCCAGGCGCTGAGCTTCTTCGGAGAAAAAGCGAGCATTTTTCAAGTTGAAGACGGCCGGTTCAATATCATAGGTAAGGAGTTCTTCCGTCCGCCTGGCATCGGTATGGCCGAGGATGAAGATTTCCTTATCAAGGTGGGCATAGCGCCGCAGTTCAACGGCTTCGTCTAAACTGGAAACGGCAAAGCAGTCGGCTCCGTTTTCGGCAAAGGTGCGGGCCAATTCGACGCTGCCGTGGCCATAGGCATTGGCCTTGACGACGGCCGCTATCTTGACGTTTGGACCGACGTGTTTTCGAATCTGACGCATATTATGGGCCGCGGCATCGAGATCAATCTGGGCCCAAACGGCCCGCCGGGTAAAATTCATCGTACTTTCATAAGCATTCATGTCTATATCGCCTTCCCCTATGGAACTTTCCGTATTGGTATCATCATAGCACAGGGCCTAGAGGCCGTCAATAAAACGGCACAGACCGTCGAGAACCCGTTCTTCCCAAATATAATTGGTACTGAAAACGCCGGCGCTTCGCGGATCTTCTTCAGAGACTCCCTCGCCGTTCATGACGTAAGCGAAACCGCTCTTCGTTCCCGGTATGACAAAGATTCCCGATAAGAGGCCAAAGGCCTGCCCCGTGTGTCCCCAAAGAGAAAAATCTTTCTCCCGACAGGGACGAGCCGGGCCGTTACCATCCACCCAAAATGCCCCTAAGCCATAAGAAAAAATCGTCTGACCACAGGTATCGCCGTTGTGGCCGTCATACTGCCACTGAGGCCGAAACATCTCCCGTAAGGAAGAAGGACTAAGGATTCGCCGCCCTCGATACTCCCCGTCATGAAGGATCATCTCGAGAGTCTGCCCCATTTCTTCCAGAGACAGACGCAGGCCGCCTTGAGGCGAAAAAAAGGTGGCATTGGTCCCCCGTCGATATCCGTCTAGCTTATAGGTCTGACAGACCGTTTCTGCATAAGGATTTTGAAGGGCAACCGTCTCTTTTTCCGGCTGCCGGCCTTCAAAATCATCGATCCGCCCCTGCCAGCTGCCGCCTTCATCGTCCTTACCGTAAATAGTGCCCATTTTTTCAAATGCAGCCTGCGGCAGGTTGCCCGGCACATAGTCGCCTCGGCAATCGAGATCCTTTAGGATGTGCCCCTTTTGATACTGGTCAAAGCGCTGACCGGTCACGGCTTCGATGACCGTTCCCAAGAGGCCGTAATTTAAGTTGCAGTAGGTAAAATACTGTCCCGGCATTTCTCCCGTTGGAGCAAAGTGCTGTCCCTTTTCCCAATAGGGGCTGTCAGGCTGAAAAAAGGCCTCTGCAGAAACGAATGGCGGGATGCTGTAGACCTTTCCGTCGCGCAGCCCCGACGTATGCGAGGCCAGCATGCGTACGGTCACCGGGATGTCGTCATAGGCCGGATGGCGCAGGCGAAAACCAAGATAGTCGCTGACGTCGTCATCGAGAGACAATACGCCCGCTTCGACTAACTGCATGAGGGTAAAAATAGTGAACATCTTCGATACCGAGGCTATGCGAAAACGGCTGTCCATCGTCATCGGCAACGGTTTCGGCCGGAATCTTCGGATACCGCCGGCAAAGCGGTATACCTCGCGGCCCTCATGATAGGCGACGAGGGCCAGTCCCGGAACTTGAAGCAATTCATCGCCAATCAAGGATGAAAAATAGAGGTCCCAATCTGGTATCATCATGTGCTCTCTCCTGGTAAAAAAGCCTTATAAAGGCAGGATTATCATCAAAAAAAGACTGCCCTTGCAGACAGTCTTCCTTCCGACCGCATCAAGAGCTCCTTCCCCTCTGAAAGGAAACGCTTATCCGCGGTAGTTTTCCGGATAAATGGTGATATCGAAGTGATTCTTATCCCATTCGTGTGTAATTTGATGCTTGTACGGGGCTAAGGCCGCAAGAAGGACTTCATAAGCCTTACTGCCCTGGTAGATGCCGTCATCGGAGATATCGACTTTATAGCCATTTTCATGGGAATAGAGTCCGCTGGCATGGTACCCGCCTTCAGCGCCGCCGGTGATGATGAAGGAAATGCCGGCCAGACGGGCTTCCATATTTAACCGATCCAAAAAGGCAATGGTCGAGCTCTGGAAATGAACCGTATCCGTCGTGTGATTGCTGTCCCACGGCGTATCCATTCCTTCGGTACTGCTCCACTTGCGAAGGTTGCTCTTGCCAAAGTCACGGCGATAGGCGTACGCATTGGCAATGGCCGCATCATACGAATCGTGCTGGTACTGGTACTCATACTGATCTTCATACTTTTGGCGGTTCCAAGGCGTAACGACCGTCGCTTCATGAGTCGATTCAGCATAATGGTATTTTTCTTCGCCTGTCGTGACTGCGGAAGGAGCGCTCTCTTGGTTGTTCAAAATAGCATGGACCCGGTCTTTCAACGAACCTTCATGATGGGCGGCATTTTTCGCCGGGACATATTGTTTCTGCGTCGGACCTTCATTCTGAGCTTCTTCCGTCGCGCTTACTGCAGCCGATACTGTTTTCTCCGTTCTGACCTGTACCTCTGCTGCCAACGCCGTAGCCGCGCCCATGAGGCAGCATATGGACAAGGCCGCTATAACAGCCTTCTTCATCAAATTCCCCCTTCAATACGATGATGTGTATATTATAGGCAGTTTCACTCAAGAATAACGCCTACAATTATAGCACATCTTGTGGGAATTTGAAAAGTAAATTATTGTGATAACAATTCGCGCTGAGTCAATTCCTGAATCGAGGCCTCATCCTGGTCGGCGTTTTGATTGTCTCCCAGCTTCCGAAAAGCCTGGCTGCGCGTTTTATAGCCATCTTCATAAGGCGCGATAGAAAGGGCCTTGGTCAAATATTCAACGGCCTTCTTGTAGTCGCCCTGATCGAAGGCCAGCTGCCCCATACTGTCGTAGACGGCATGGTAGTCAGAATCAGTTTCGGCCAGGCGCAGGGCACTGGCATAGTCTTTGCGGGCCTTGTTGAACTGCTTGAGATAGCGGTAGCATTCACCGCGGTTGTTATAGTCCATGGCCGATTCCTTTATGGACAAGGCCTTGGTTAAATCGGCAATCCCCTTTTCCGGCTGTTCTAATTTAGCGTAGACTAAGCCCCGTACCGAGTAAACTTCCCGATTTCCCGGCTCCTGTTCCACCGCTTTGTGCAGCAAGTTCAAAGCCGTTTCATTCAAATCGCTCTGTTCAGCCATGACACCGGCTAAAAAATAATGGCCTTGGTACATGAGCTCATACATGGTTCCAATATCCATGCGCCGCTTCGCCAGCTGCTTCTTCCCTTGCTTCTGATAAATCAGGCTTTCAAGGAAATAATTTTTAGAAAAATAGGGCATCAATTTTTCGCCTTGGCGAATATCTTCCAAGGCCTGATCATAGGCCTCCATCTTGGTATAGGCTCGGGCCCGGTTAAAATAGCCCAGCACCTGATAGAATTCGCCCGGTTTCGCCAAGGTCAAGGCCTGCGTATAATCCTTGACAGCCAATTTATAATCCTGTCGCTGTTCATAGACAGAGCCGCGGTTGAGGTACAACGACGCCTTATCCGGAGACAAGGAAATCGCCTTGTCACTGTCAGCCAAGGCTTCGTCAGAGCTGCCCATCATCAAATAAATGAGGCCGCGACGTGCATAAAGATCGGCATTGTCAGTGTCGGCTTCAATCTGCCGGTTCACGATGTCTAAGGCTTGTTCATAATTTTTATTCTGAACCGCTTGAGAAAGGCTGCTGTCATGACTGTCTTCCGGCAAGGCCGGCTTCACTTCCGTTTTTGTTTCAGCTTTGGTCATCAACTCGCTGCCGGAAGCGTCCTCTGCTAAAGCAAAATTAGGCAGCACCAGCAAACAAGATGCCATCCCGGCCAGCACACATCGTTTCAATCCGTTCATAATTAGGCCCCCTTAGTGGTGGTTACGTAAATGGTTACTATATATATTTCGACATCTTTACCAAAAATCCTTCAAAAACTTGGCTAAACACCAAATTCACAATTAATTCTTTTCGAAAAAGCGCAAAAAAATCCCTTCCGGTGGGGATATCCGCAGCCGGAAGGGACAAGAATACAGATTTTTTTAAGGCTCAGCCCTGATGAGGGTCAAAGTCAAGTTTTTCTTTTATGAAGGTATTATTTTGCAGTTCTTCAAAGGCCTGCTGTAATTCCTGTTTAGTATTCATAACGATGGGGCCGCCCCAAACGACGGGTTCATGAAGGGCTCGTGACTGCATGACCAATATCTGTGAGCCTCCTTCAGCCCCTTTCAGGGTCAGGCTTTCGCCGTCTGAAAGTTTAACCGCCGTCTTAGCTTCTACGGACTCACCGGCAATGACGGCATCGCCTAAGAGGGTAAAGGCCATGACCGAGTCGTCGGCCTTGGTGTCGAGGACGAATTCAGCACCGGCTTCCAAATGGATGTCGTAGTAATTGAGAGGCAGATGGTCGCCCTGATGGGCCTTGCGGCCCTTGTATTCTCCGGCCAGCAGACGGATAAAGCCGCCTTCGATGCTGATGTCTTCGATTTCATCGTTGCCGATATGGCGATACGTCGGCCGACTCATCTTTTCTTTCTGCGGCAGGTTGAGCCAGAGCTGGACACCTAAAATCCGCGGTGACGCCGGAACCTGTTCTTCGTGAAGGATACCGGAGCCCGAATTCATCCACTGGACTTCACCGTCGGAAATACTGTCTTCATTCCCCAACGTATCCTTGTGGACCATCTTCCCCTTGTAGAGGTAGGTCACCGTTTCGATTCCCCGGTGAGGATGCATGGGAAATCCCGCCGTATAGTCATCGGGATTGGTACTGTCAAAAGAATCGAGCATGAGAATCGGGTCAAAAGCTTCTACCGTAGCGTTTCCCAAGACGCGGGTCAGGTGGACCCCTGCCCCATCGATGGCTTTAGATCCCTTCACGAGCTTTACAATTATCCGTTCCATACGTTTCCTCCATTTCTACTCATGATTTCACCAATTGGTGATAACACAGACATCTGCCCCAAAGGCCGGCCCTTTGCCATCAAGTCGGCCAAGACCGCAATAGGACGTCATAAGAGACAGACAAGTTGATTACACAAAAAGTATTGTTTCACGTCCATGATACCTTTTTTCTGCTTTCCGGTAAAGAGGTCATTTTTTCGATTGTGTCTAGAGATTCTTATCGATCAAACGTCGACAAACTCCGCCTCATTCCCGTGTGCTGCAATGAGGGAGAGCAAGTCGTCAGCCGAAAGCCATACCGTCGCCGTATTGTCATTGGGATGAACGCCTATTAGGTGATCCTTAAAGGCAGCATCGACGTAGAGCTGGACCCGTCTTGCCTCATCGTTGAGGAGACCTAAGGGCGTCACGGCACCGGGAGTCAGATGTAAGATAGCCATCAAGTCATGCGGCGAGGCAAAAGAAAGGGTCCTCAGACCTTGGGCTTTGCGAAAGGCCTTCAAATCGATCCGCTTGTCGCCCTTGGCAGAAATTTAGTATATCATGGTTTAGGCCATTTTTTGAATGCTAAAAAAAAGAGTGCCGCCCTCCTAAAAAGAAGGATCAGCACTCTTTCTCCTACCCTTACGATTATAAAAGATCTCAGAAAGCGTACTCGTCAAGCCTGGCTCGTCGGATAGATGGTCATTTCACTGATGTCGACGTCTTCCGGCTGTTCGATAGCAAACCGGACGCAGGAAGCGACGGCGTCGGGAGAAATGCTGTGGACTTGGTAAAAACTCTTCATCCGCTTTGCTGTCGCCGGTTCTCCGATATGCTGCACGAGCTCCGTATCAATGGCCGCAGGAAACAGGGTCGTCGTGCGAATGCGGGTTCCCTCCTGGGCCGACTCCATGCGGACGACTTCCATGGCGTTGCGGACGGCAAATTTCGTAGCCCCGTAGACGCCGGAACCGACGTAGTTTTTGAGGCCGGCTACGGATGAGGTAGTGATAATATGGCCGCCCTTTTGGGCCTTAAAAATAGGCAGTACCGCAGCGATGCCGTGGAGGACGCCTTTGAGATTGACGTCGATCATGGCATTCCATTCATCGATGCGGACGTCACTCATAGGCGAATTGGGCATGATGCCGGCATTATTGAATAAGACATCGACCCGACCGAATTCATCCATTGCCGCCTGTACCAGCCCTTGGACTTGGTCAAATTGAGTCACATCGACTTGATAATACGCAGCTTTCCCGCCTAAGTGCTCGATATCGCGGACGAGGGCTTCGAGCCGCTGTGTACGCCGGGCGCCGAGCATGACCGTAGCCCCTTGTTTGGCCAGCATTATGGCTGTCGCTGCGCCGATGCCTGAAGATGCACCGGTAATGACGATGACTTTATCACGAATAGACATAGTAGTTCTCCTTTCTCCTTACGAATCTTCTTTCGTCAACCGGTGATGATAGCGGACGACGTTCATTTCTTTCAAATTATCAGGATTGATTTCAATCGTTTCGCCGTAGGGTTCGAGGTAAATGCTGTGGTCGCCGCTGATGGACCAGGTCCCGGAATAGATGTTGTCTACATTATGCTGGTTTTCCGTCCACGTGTGATCGGCCTTAAAGGTAATCTTTTGGTTGATGTCGGTGTCGATATGATTGATCCATACGCCGACGATATCCTTATCTTCAATGGCCCTTTTTTGGCTGGCCGATGAACTTTCATCGACAGTGGAAGCCTGAGCGGCACTGGTATTTTGCTGCGGCTGAGATGCATTGGGTGCCGCTTCCCCGCAGCCGGCCACGAAGGCTGAAATCAGACCTATCATCAACATGGCCGTGATTTTCTTCGACAATTTCATGATTATCCCTCCTTTAGGACTTCAAATAAAACATCGGCTTCCCCCATACCGGCAAAGAAACGGATATCGCCGTCGACGTGGCCGATGGGAACCTGTTCAAAGACTTCGCCGTTCTGACTGTATAAGATGACCAGACTCCCGAGAGGCGGCCAGAAAGAAATGTCGCCTACGGCGTAATCCTTATTCTGAGACGCTTTTACAGGCAGGCTGCCGCCGCCGAAACGGTGGCACATTTCCCTTCCGTAGAGGTTGGACATCTTAATCGTAAAGGGCATCTTTTTCAACAACGTCCTGGCTGTGGCATTGTCCTTCCAATGGGCCCAAAGGATTTTTTCGTGATTAATCGTTACTTTTACTTTCGTATCGTTCATCTTATAGATTCACTCCTAACTTCTCAATCCAGCTGCGGATTTTTTTCTGACAATGGTTTACTTCATAACTTCCGATACAGAGCCCTCGTCCCAGTGTCGAATCCGGCAGATAGCGCTTCATATCGGCTATCGTATCATGTAAGTCGCTGCCGCCGGAGGTCGCAAAGGGGATGACCGTCTTCCCGGAAAAATCATAGGCTTCATAAAAAGACCGGACGACCATGGGCTCGCGGTACCACCAGATGGGATGGCCGATGAACACCACATCGTAGTCGTCCATGGCGGCTACCTGAGTTTTCAAAGGCGGGCGGATATCGTCATTTACTTCCTGATGAGCCTGACGCGAACAGGGATCGTGGTCTTGGGGATAGAAACGGTCAGTTTCTATTTCAAACAAGTCGCCGCCGGTCTGCCGAGCAATTTCCCGGGCCACGGCGCGAGTATTTCCGCTATGGGAAAAATAGGCAATTAAAATCGTATGCTTCATCGTTGTCCCTCCTTCTGACAAGGTTATTATGCCACGCCTTGCCTTGACTGAGAATCGTCAATAAGTTACCATAGCATTAACCAAAAGTTTATGGAGGCTATGATGGATATTCAAAACCTGCAAACTTTCCTGGCTGTCGCCAAGCTGGGAAGCTTTACCAAGGCGGCCGAACAGAACTTCATTTCCCCGACAGCCGTCATGAAACAAATCAATAAACTCGAAAGTGAACTGGACTGCACCCTCTTAGAGCGGTCGTCAGCCGGCATCCGCCTGAAGCCGGAAGGCGAGGTTTTCCTCACCTATGCCCAGCAGCTGATTGAGCTCTCCCACGAGGCCTATTTGGCCTGCCATAAGGCGACGAACCAAGCTTTCACCCTGCGGCTGGGAACGTCCCTTCTCCATCCCAGCCGCCCCTTTTTATCGATTTGGAACCGCATCAAGGACAAGCTGCCCCAATACAGCCTGACCATCGTCCAGCTCCCAAGCGACCTCGTCACCCAAAACCGAGAATACGAAGCCCTGGGAAAGACCTGCGACATCCTCATCGGCACCTTTGACCAGGCGACGACGCACACCTTGGTCGACGCCGTTCCCTTAGGCTCCTATCGCTTCAGTATCGCCGTCCGGTCGGACAATCCCTTAGCCGAAAAAGACCTGTTAGCCATCAAAGACTTGGAACACCAGCACCTGCTCATGGTCCCGAAGGGCATCAGCCATAAAAATGATCTGCTCCGAGCTCAGATGGAGAAAGAGTTGGCCCATTGCCAAATTCTCGAAACACCGGGCCGTTACAGTCTCGATACCTTCAATGTCGCCATCGATAAAAATGCTGCCCTCATCAACCTGACGCCGTGGGAAGACATCCATCCCGGCCTCATCAGTATCCCCTTGGCGACGGATATCACCGTCGACTACGGCATCTTAGCTGCCAAAGATGCACCGTCTCGGGTCAAAGAATTTCTATCGACCATCCGCTACCAGCTCCTCACGCAAATGGGCGAATACGGTCCGGTTACACCTGTCGAAGAAAATCCCTGACAGCCGACTAAAACACGAACTCCACCGTCTCTTGCAAGAACGTTTCCATTTTTCCATTACCGGGAGTGAAAATCATGATTGATAAAATGCTCATTCGCGGCGCCAAGGTCCATAACCTCAAAAACATCGACGTCGCTATCCCCCTTCATAAAATCGTCGGCATTGCCGGCGTCTCAGGCTCGGGCAAATCGTCCCTGGCTCTCGGCGTTCTCTACGCCGAAGGCTCCCGCCGCTACCTGGAATCCCTGTCGACCTATACCCGCCGCCGCATGACCCAGGCATCGCAGGCCGCCGTCGACGAAGTCCTCTATGTACCGGCAGCCTTGGCCCTCCACCAACGGCCCGGCGTTCCGGGCATTCGCAGCACCTTCGGTACGGGCACAGAACTCTTAAACAGCCTGCGCCTCATCTATTCCCGCCTGGCCAGCCACCGCTGCCCGAACGGGCACTACGTCCGGCCCTCTTTAAACGTAGCCGCCGAAAAAGACCTCGTCTGTCCGGAATGCGGCGTCCATTTCATGGCACCGTCAGCAGAAGAACTGGCCTTCAACTCCCAAGGCGCCTGCCCCGACTGCAGCGGCACGGGAACGGTCCGCACCGTCGATATGGCAACCCTCGTCCCCGACGAATCCATCAGTATCGACGACGGCGCCGTCGCCCCTTGGAACAGCCTCATGTGGTCCCTCATGACTGACGTCTGCCGAGCCATGGGCGTTCGCACGAACGTGCCCTTTCGCGATTTGACGGCCGAAGAAAAAGACATCGTCTACCACGGACCGGCCGTGAAGAAGCACATTTTCTATAAGTCTAAAAACTCCAACGAAGCGGGCGAACTCGACTTCACTTACTACAACGCCGTCTACACCGTCGAAAAAGCCTTGTCTAAGGTCAAGGACGAAAAAGGCATGAAGCGCGTCGAAAAATTCTTAAAAGAAGAAGTCTGCCCGACCTGCCACGGGACCCGCCTGTCAGAAGCTGCTCGAGCGCCTAAAGTACAAGGCATCTCTCTCGATACGGCCTGTACCATGACCCTCTCGGCCTTAACGGACTGGGTCGCCGCCGTCCCGAGTTCTCTCCCAAAAGACATGGTCCCCATGGCTGACAGCATCTGTGAGGCCTTTCAAAACACGGCCAAGCGTCTCCTCGACTTGGGTCTCGGTTACCTCACCCTCGACCGCTCGGCGGGAACCCTCTCGACGGGAGAACGGCAGCGCATGCAGCTGGCCCGGTCGGTCCGCAACCGGACGACGGGCGTCCTCTACGTCCTCGATGAACCATCTATCGGCCTTCATCCGTCGAACATCGTCGGCCTCATCGGCGTCATGAACGACCTCATCGCCGATGGAAACTCGGTCATCCTCGTCGACCACGACACACAGATTCTAAAAGAAGCCGACTGGATCATCGAAATGGGACCGAAAGCCGGCGTCCATGGCGGCCATGTCTTAGCTGAAGGAACGATAGCGGCCATCGAAAAAAATCCCGTCTCGCAGATTGGCCCCTTCCTGTCGGGCAAGGCCCCTACCAAAATCCGTCCCGACATCCCTCCGGCCGACCTCTTTGCCAAAGGGCAAATCCACCTTTCGACAGCTGCCATTCATACCGTAAAGCCGCTCGATATCTCGATACCCAAAGGCCGTTTGACCGTCGTCACCGGCGTATCCGGTTCAGGTAAGACGACGATGGTCCTCGAAAGCCTCATTCCCGCCATCGAAGCCGTCATAGCGAATCGTCCCCTGCCGGCTCACATTAAAAGCGTCGACACCGGCGGCATCGAACAGGTAAAACTCATCGACGCCACGCCTATCGGCATCAACGTCCGCTCTACCGTTGCGACCTATGCCGGCGTTCACGACGAACTGCGAAAGCTCTTCGGAAAATCACCTGATGCAAAAGATAAGGGCTATAAGGCCCGAAACTTCTCGTACAACACGGGATCCCTGCGCTGCCCCGACTGCGACGGCACGGGTACCATCAGCCTCGACGTCCAGTTTCTCCCGGACGTGCACATCCCCTGCCCGACCTGTCACGGCTCGCGCTACGCACCGGCCGCATCGGGCGTCAAATTGACCAACCAAGAAGGAATATCCCGGACACTGCCGGAAATCATGGCCATGGATGTCGACGATGCCGTCACCTTCTGCGCCGAATGGAAGGGCGTCTCTCAAAGACTCACAACCCTCAGCCGCCTCGGTCTGGGCTACCTGACTCTCGGTGAAGAAACGCCGGGCCTTTCCGGCGGCGAAGCCCAGCGCCTGAAACTGGCCAGTGAAATGGGGCGAACCCAGACGGCATCCCTCTTCGTCTTCGATGAACCGAGCATCGGCCTCCATCCCTTGGACGTCCAAGTCCTCCTTCGCGTCTTCCAAGCCCTCCTCGATAAAGGGGCAACAGTCGTCGTCATCGAACACGATCTCGACGTCATAAAGAACGCCGACTACATCATCGACATGGGCCCCGGCGGCGGCGAAGACGGCGGCCGTATCACGGCCACGGGCACGCCGGAAGCCATCAAACAGAACAAAGACAGCATCACCGGCCGCTATTTATAACACAAAAGACCTCATCACTGACTTCTTTATATTTCCAATAGAGAAATCGATAATGAGGCATCTTATTTTTTACAGCAAATTCCATACAAAAGAACCTCCATCGATCAAGTTGACCGATGGAGGTTCTTTTGCTGTTATCTGCTATTTATTTTTGGCAGCAAGGCGGGAGTTTAGATTTATCCCCCGTCTTTGACTGTCCGCTCGACGAGCAGCTGCCCGAGCAGCCGCCGCAGCAGCCGGCTGTTCCGTTGAACAGGCCGCGGACATGACGGATGAAGTACGCTACGGCGATGATGACGACGATAGCGACAATAATCGTTGCAGGACTCATACCAGAACCCCCCTTTCTATGGGATAGAAGGTCTTATGCGCCGAGACCGGCCATAAGAGCTAACTGATAAGTAACGTAAGCCAGAACATAGGCCAAGACGAGGCACATGGCATCGCTGGCGAGGAGCATCTTCCAGGAACCCGTTTCACGCTTGATGACAGCCATAGCAGCGACGCAAGGCATGTAGAGCAAGGTGAAGACCATCAGCGACAGGGCAACAGCCGGGTTGAAGTTCGGGTCATCAGCCAGGAAGGTGATGAGGTTGGCTTCATGGGTATCGTCAGCCTGGACACTGTAAATCGTAGCCAAGGTCGAAACCATGACTTCCTTAGCGGCCGTGCAGGCAACGATGGCGACGCCGATCTTCCAGTCATAACCGAGCGGTGCGATGACCGGTTCGATGAAGTGGCCTAAGCGGGCTGCATAGGACTGGGAAATCTTTTCAGCATTCTGCTGGCTGTCGAGTTCAGTCGTAGCATCGTCAGCAGCGACTTTGGCGTCGAATAAGGGCAGTGCCTGAGCATATACCGTCGGGTTCGAAGCTTCGAGATCGGCAAAAGCATCGGGATACTGCGGTTTTTCTTCAACGGCTTCCGCCTGCTGGACGCTTTCAACGTCTTCTTCTTCGCTGTCTTCTTCTTCAGCGGCAGCGTCGGCAGCGGCAATCATCGATTCATACATGCCGTTCAATTCACTGTTTTCTTCGATGGACGTCAGGCCGTAGGTCTGGAGAATACCAGCCTGCTGCTGTTCCATCTGAGCCGTAACCTGGTCTTTAGCGGCATCGAAGTCCTGAGAATACTGGACATCCATCGGATATGCCGTGAGGAACCAAACGATGATCGAAGCACCGAGGATGAAGGTACCGGCCTTTTTGAGGTACAGTACGCTTCGTTCCCACATGTGCATGAGGACGCCCTTGAGGGTCGGAATGTGGTACGGCGGCATTTCCATAACAAACGGTTCTTGTTCGCCTTTAAAGGTCGTATGACGAAGGACCAAGGCAACGGCAACAGCGACGATGATACCTAAAAGATAGACGCCGAAGAGAACCGTACCGCCATAACCGGAAGCGCCGAAGAAGGCGCCGATGAGCAGGGTATAAACCGGAAGACGAGCGCCGCAGCTCATGAAGGGGCACGCCAAGATAGTGACCAGGCGGTCCTTTTCATTATCGAGTGTACGAGCGGCCATGATACCCGGTACGTTACAGCCAAAGCCGAGAATCATAGGGATGAAAGACTTGCCGTGCAGGCCGAGAGCTCTCATCGCGCGGTCGATAAGGAAGGCAGCGCGGGCCATGTAGCCCGTGTCTTCGAGAAGACTGATAAAGAAATACAAGAGGACGATAAGCGGTACGAAACTGAGAACCGAACCGACACCGCCGATGACACCGTCGACGAGGAGCGAGCGCAGCTGTTCATCTTCAACGACCGTACTCAACCAGTCACCGAGCATGCCGAAACCTTGGTCAAGCCAATCCTGAGGATAGGCACCGAGGTCGATGACGACGGTAAACATGAGCCACATGAGGCCTAAGAAAATAGGAATCCCCAAAACGCGATGTGTCAGGACGCGGTCGATTTTATCAGACAAGGTATCGCTCGTACCGACATTGATAATGGATTTATTAAATACGTCAGTCGCAAATTGATAGCGGCATTGAGCAAAATAAAAGTCTAAATCGAGGTTTTTAGCCAGGGAATCGCGGAGAGAAGCCGCCAGTTCCAAGATATGTTCCGTACCGTCAATAGCCTTGACCTTGGCCACGGCATCGGAATCGTTTTCAAGGAGTTTAACGGCCAGCCAGCGGATCGGATAATTGATGACGCCAATCTTATCGATGGCATCGGTCAGTTCGGCAATCGCCGGTTCGACGTCAGCGCCATAATCGACTTCCGCATTGACCAAGTGTTTTGCTTCCATGCTGGAAATGGCGTCGAGCAATTCTTTTGTCCCTAAGTTTTTACTGCCGACTAAAGGAACGACGACGGCGCCGATCTGACGGCCTAACTTTTCGAGGTCGATTTTAATGCCCATTCGTTCGGCAATATCCATCATGTTCAAGGCGATGACCATCGGTCGTCCCAATTCGACGAGCTGAGCCGCCAAATACAAGTTACGTTCGAGATTCGATGCGTCGAGAACGTTGACGATGATATCCGGCTTTTCATTGATGATGACGTTACGGGCAACCACTTCATCGAGGGACCGCGCCGTCAGGCTATACGTACCCGGAAGGTCGACGAAGAGCAAATCCTTGCCGTTAAACGTGCGATGGCCTTCCTTCTTTTCGACAGTAACGCCGGGATAGTTGCCGACATGCTGCTTTGAACCTGTAATGTTATTAAAAATCGTCGTTTTCCCGCAGTTAGGATTGCCGGCAAGGGCAATCTTAATCTTTCCTGCATTTTCCATGACTACTAAATACCCCCTTATTATTGATCCACGGCTACCGAAATCATAGCCGCTTCATTCATGCGCAAGGCCATAGCACAGCCTTTAATTTTGACTTCTACCGGATCTCCGAGAGGGGCCTTTTTAAAAACAGAAATACGAGAACCTTTGACGACACCCATATCAACCAGGCGATGTTGGATATTTCCCCGGCCTTCAAGGGCTTCGACAATACCTGACTGACCGACTTTCATGTCAGCTAACGAAACAATCTTCATGACTAACTCCCCTTTGCTTGCCTAGACGACGGCTTCCTCCGTCCTGGCTGCTAGTATAGTTTTCAGTGCACTTGAGCTGCTGGTATGGGAACGGACAATATCCACGTTCTTGCGCTGGGCTTCCTTCAGAGCGCAGCGGACCATACTGTGGCTCACGGTACTGGTAAACAACACCACGAGATCAGGCGACCCGATTTTCGACTTAAAATCACTGGGCACCTGAGTAAATACTTTGGCCTTATAATCGAATTCCTTGCAAATACGCTTATAACGGCACACCATGCAATCATTTCCACCTACGATGACGACACTCATTTACATCGCTCCTTTCAGCTCCGTAAATAATACTCACACATCCCTTCAGCTATTGATAATATATTTCATTACCAAATATATTATATATTTTTTCACATACTCTGTCAACACTTTGCTATTGAAATTCATTTGTAAAAAGAAAGAAGCGCACGAAAGTACGCTTCTTATCTTTACAAAATGCACCTTGATGCATCCTTTTGAATATATGATTATATATCCTAATTAAGACTTATTCTCTAAAATTAAGACTTTTTAGGCTCGACGTTTCGGCATGGATGGCCCGAGAATGCGAACACTGTTCAATACGACAGCCAAGGTGGCCGTATTGTGAATGACCGCGGCCCAGAGGGGGCTTATCTTCCCTAAGGCGCCGAGGAGCATAGCGGCCGAGTTTACGGCAATGGTCGCCGTAAAGTTCTGGTTAATGGCCCGCATCGTTTCCCGTCCGATATGGAGGGCATCATATAACTTAGCCGGGTCTTCCGAACGGATCGTAATGGCTGCCGATTCAGCAGCAATATCGGTTTTGTTTCCGCCGAGGCTGACGCCGATATCGGAAAACGCCAGAGCCGGCGCATCGTTGATGCCGTCACCAACCATCATGACGTTGCCTCTTTTTTGCATCTTCATGACGTAGTTGGCCTTTTCTTCCGGCAGGATTTCGGCGTAGTACGAGTCGATATCCATATCCTGAGCGACTTCTGCGGCGACGTCTTTCGAGTCACCGGTCAGCATGACGACTTCGTCGATGCCTAAGCGGCGCATGCGGTTCAAGGTCTTTTTCATGCCCGGCCGGATGGGGTCCTGAATGGTCAGGAAACCGAGGTACTGGCCGTCACGAGCGATGTACAGCAGGTTCTTACCCCATGTCTTATTGTCGGCAGTCGGCATGCCTTCGACCCCTTCTTCGATCATGAAGCGGCGGCTGCCGACCAGGACGTTTCCGCCTTCATAGTTTTCAAACGGCGGTACGACAGCCTTCATGCCCCGGGCAACGACGGTTTCTGACGAAGCATGAGGCGGTGTCTGCCAGCCTTTGGCATTGACGTACTTCTGTACGGCTACAGCCAGGGGATGGACGGAGTGCATTTCAGCCGAGGCGGCCAGGAGGATCATTTCTTTATCGCTGACGCCCTGGACCGTTTCGATGTGATCGATCTGAGGAACGCCCATGGTAATAGTGCCGGTCTTGTCGAGGACGACGGTGTCGATGTCGGCCAGGTTTTCGATGTAGTTACCGCCTTTGATAAGGATCCCTTTGCGAGCGGCGACGCCGATGGCTGCCGAAATGGCTGTGGCCGTCGACAGTTTCAGGCCGCACGAGAAATCGATGAACAGCAAATTGAGAACTCTTTGCCAATCTTTGGTCGCCCCGTAGACGATGGCTGCCCCGATAAAGGAGATCGGCACTAAGAGATTGGCCATCTTATCGGCAAAGTTCTGGACCGGCGCCCGGCGGGTCTGGGCTTCTTCGACGAGATGGATGATCTGGGCCAGGGACGTATCGGCGCCAACCTTTTCGACGCGGATGACGAGGTCTCCGGCTTCAATGACACTGCCGGCATAGACCGGCGACTTTTCCTGTTTGATAGCCGGATTCGATTCGCCGGTAATGGAAGCCTGATTGACAGCGGCGTTGCCGTCGACAACGGTACCGTCGACGCAGATCTTTTCGCCGAGATGAACGGCGATGAGGTCGCCCCGCTTCAGTGATTCTACGGGAACCTTGTGTTCCCTGCCGCCTTCAATGAGCCAGACGTCGCGCTGGTCGAGTTTTAAGAGACCGGAAATCTGACGGCGTGCCCGTTCGGCCGCATATTCTGTCATCATTTCAGCCCCGTTCGACAAGGCCAGGAGAGTCAGACTCGATTCCGGTTTCCCCGACAGGACCGAGGCAGCCACCGCCGTTGCCGTCAAGGTATCAGCGTTAGCCCGATGGTCTTTTACCAGGCTGAGGATACCGCTTTTAATATAGCGACGCGCGATGTATAAGGTAAAGAGTCGACGAAACAAGAGCATGGAACCGTAAAATTCCGGATTGACCTTGC
The DNA here is from genome assembly GCF_001682955.1 of Megasphaera sp. DISK 18. NCBI lineage: Bacteria > Bacillati > Bacillota > Negativicutes > Veillonellales > Veillonellaceae > Megasphaera > Megasphaera sp. DISK 18. The sequence continues at coordinate 67,582 of NZ_LUGJ01000033.1, read as the reverse complement.
GCAGGATGTTCATGGCGATGAAGCCGCCGACGGAGATGATGGCTTCCCGACGGTAAGTGGACACGTCCATGTCTTCCAGTTTTTCTTCTTTCTTACGACCGTATTTTTCTTCAAAAGCCCGGATAAACAGCTTCAAGGCCCGTACATCCAAGGTTTTGCGATAATAGACGGTGACCTTTTTTTCTTCGACAACGGCCGAGACGATATCCCGTACCTGGCGCAGCTTCACGCTCAGGATGGGACGCATGCGGCTCGGGATTTCGCTATGAAGAAAGATGGTATTGCACAGGTACATAACTATTCCCTCCTCAAGAGTGACAGGGCCCACCACAACATCTGCGGTCCCGACGGGCGCTGACCCATGAAAACGGTCTTTCGCAAGCCGCGAATGATCAAGAACAAGGCGGCAACTGTCGTCAAATCGAGAAGGTGATTTGATTTCTTTTTAATGATGCGGCTTAAAAAATCACCTGTCGCCCGGGCGACTTTGAGATATGTCGTATCGTCTGACTTCGGAGCCCGTTTTCGGTCCGCGTCATAGACGGCATTGATGATGCCTTCGACGGCATTGGGAAAGAGGCGGGAACGGAAGAAATCTTCCAAAAGATCCAGGGCAGCTTCACTTACTGCATAGACCAAAATACTGCCCGTAACGGTGTTGACCTCGATGGAACTGATACCGGTCATGACACCGATTTTCTTTTCCATGAATTCGGCCAACCCTGCATTGCCGACAAGGGACGCAGCCCGATAGCGACGACGGCCCGGGAGTGCAGAAACGCAGGCAAAGCGCGGCACATCAACCGGCTTTCCTCCTTGCATCGAAGGCGCACCGGCAAAGGCGCTGCCTCCCTTTTTCTTATTATGGAACAAGTCGTAAACGGCCTTTCCGATCGACGTGCCCACCATAAAACCTGAGGCGTATGACATAATCACCTTCTCCTTTCAGCATGGGTCATGATATAGTTTTCTACCCGAACGAGTTCTCGGTTTGTCCGCAAAAGCTGCGGCCGGTAAGTAATCAATACCGAACCCGTAAGGACGTTGATATCGACGTTATCGATTTCTTTATAGCTGGCAATATAGGCGTATACCTTGCGGCCCAATTCAGCATTGCCGATGAGTTTCTTACTGTGCAGGCGAATGCGGCCCGGTAAGTAAGACGAGATTGAGACAGAACGGATGATGAAGTCCCATTTCGACGTCGGAATAAACATAAACGCAGCCCTTTCTATCTTTTTACCCTTTAAAAAAGACCGTTACCGAAAGGCAACAGTCTTCTTTTGACAGTCTGTAATTATTTTGCCTGTGCGGCTTCCTGAGCTGCAATCATGTCTTCTAATTCTTCCTTCTGGCGCTGGAGTTCAGCGAGGGGAACGGACGCCGTCAAAGCGCCGGCTGCCGGCTGCTGCATAGCCAAGAGCTGCTGTTCACGTTCGGACATTAATTTGTAGCCGAAAACCCCTGCGACGACACCAATACCTAAGCCAATCCAAAAATCCGTATTCTGAAACATACGACACATCTCCCTTTTTAATAATCTATACCAAAATCTGCTTTCATTATAAAGTGTATTTCTTCACATGTCAATATCGTTTATCAGTTTCATTATAACTTTTTGGTCTAAGAAACCATAAAAAAAGATACTCCGCCCATATCGAAGTATCTTTTAGAATGCTCAAACCCTGTATTTTACTGATATTTTAAAGAGGATTCCATTTCTTTTACAGCCCAAATTTGCTATAATCAACTCATACCCCATGTATGAATCGGGTAAATATTGAAACCATGTCTTACTAATAGAACTAAATAGAAAGGTGTGACTCTCTTGTTCAATCCGTCTCTCTTCAAAAAGGTTCAGGAAGTAATCGCCGAAAACCCGGATAAACGGGTTCTCCCCCTTTCTTTCGATGGAATGAACTACTTTATCAAACGCCGCATGAGTAATGGCCGCAACGCCTTTGCCAAACAGAATCCGTCGGCCGCTTTTTGGTGTGAAGCCTATAAGATCATGACCGTCAATTCCCGCCTGCCCTTGGCTCCGAAAATTGTCCTTCTCGACGAGGATTTTTTCGTCATGGAAAATGTCGGCAGAACCCTTCAAGGCGTCGCCAAAGAAGAAGCCTATGCCGACGTCCGCCTCAAAGCCTTTACCAAAGCCGGAGAAAGCCTGGCCCGACTCCACGTCGCCGGACTGCACCACGGCCGCCCGGCCCTGCGCGATATCGCCTATGACCGTGAAACCGATGCCATTACCCTCCTTGACTGGGAAAACGAAAAGAAATTCATCCATGCGCCGGCCGCCGTCCTCGATCTCTTTCTCTTCGTTCACAGCTGTTTCCGTGAAAACTGGTCCGATCATGCCCTCATCGACGCCGCCATGACGGGCTATACCTCCGTCGAAGGCAGTAAGCGAACCCTCAAGGGGGTGAAAGAGCTCATTCACGACTACAATACTCTCTTCTATGTCTGTCACGTCCTGCGCCCCTTCGGCTGGATCGATGTCGTCTCCGTCGATAAGACGCGACACTACATTTCGCACCTATAATTGAATATTTGCCGCAGCACAGCGAATATAGCCGCCGGGGAGTTCCTCGACGGCTTTTTTGAGCTGCAGCCGAAGGAGGATGTGCAGCAGTTTGGGAAGAGGCAATCCCGTCGCGGGAAGCAAGTCTTCGGCCGGAATGGCCCGCTCCATCGATAGGGCCGCTAACACTTGTTTTTCCGTCTCATCGAGGTCGACCGCTTCTCCGGCCCCAGCGGCCGTCGGAATGAGCCATCCTCGATTTTGAAAGACCTGTAAAATATCCTCCGTATCGGTAAGAGCCATGGCCCCCATCTGCAGCAGGCGATTCGTCCCCTTACTGGTCTCGGCAAAAATACTGCCGGGCATGGCAAAGACATCGCGCCCCTCTTCTAAGGCAAAGTCGGCTGTAATGAGGGAGCCGCTGCCAAGGGCTGCTTCGATGACGACGGTGGCCGCCGCCATGCCGGCGATGATCCGGTTGCGGGCAGGAAAATGCTGGGCCCGCGGCTCGGTCCCAAAGGTATATTCCGAAAGGATAGCCCCGCCATGCTCGACAATATCTCGAAATAGCCGCTTATTTTCCCGCGGATAGGTCCGATCGAGGCCATTGGCCACGACGACGATCGTTCGCCCCTTCCCTTTCAAAGCTCCCGTATGAATGCGCGTATCGATGCCCCGGGCACCGCCGCTGACCAGGGTTATCCCCCGCTCAGCCAAGTTCATAGCCAAGGTTTCGGCAGCATTCAGTCCGTAAGGGCTGGCCTTTCGCGAACCGACCATAGCCAGGGTATACCGATCGGCTGCCAGCGTGCCCTGACAAAAGAGGATCAGCGGCGGCTGAGCAATGAAGGGCAGCCAGCAGGGATAGTCATCGTCCCACAAGGCAATGGGCCGGACGCCATAAAAAGAAAGTTTGCGGGAAAACCTGTCCCAATCAAAAACGTTACGTTCTTCAATAAGTTTACCAAAAGAAGCTGACGAAAATCGAAGCCGACGCCGCAGCTCGTCGTCCCACGGCGCATTCCAGGCAGCTTTAGCCGAACGATAACGGTCGAGGATCGTCTTCAAGCGCCGACTGCCAAGACCAGGAAGGGATTGCAGGGCCGCTGCATACATCGTTTCGTCCGTTACACTGCTCACAGCGTCACCTCCGTTACAGTTTATTGCGGTAGCTGATGGCTTCGGCCACATGACGTTCTTCAATCTCCTCGGCGCCGGACAGGTCAGCAATAGTCTGGGCCACCTTGATGAGCCGGTCGTAACTGCGGGCACTGAGGCGAAGGAGGTCAAAAGCCTCTTTCAGCATATCGCGGGCAGGCGGACTCAAACAGCACGTCTCCTTAATTTCCCGGTGCCCCATATGGGCATTGCAATAACAGTCATAAGGCGACAACCGTGCCGCTTGCCGCTCTCGAGCCAGAAGGACCCGGTCCCGTATCGTCGCCGACGCCTCGGCTCCACTGCTCGCTACCAGATCACCGTAAGCCGGCCGGGCTACGCGAACGTGGAGATCGATGCGGTCCAGCAAGGGGCCTGAAATCTTATGGGTATAGCGATGACGGTTGTTTTCAGAACACGTACAGTCGTCGTCAAATCCATAGCGGCCACAGGGACAGGGATTCATGGCCGCCACCAGGACGAACCGCGAAGGATAGGATAAGGCGGCATTGACTCGGGCGATGTGGACGATGCCGTCTTCCAGGGGCTGACGCAATACTTCCAGGACCGACCGGGGAAACTCCGGCAATTCGTCGAGAAAGAGGACACCGTGATGACTGAGTGTCACTTCGCCGGGATGCGGAATGGTGCCGCCGCCGACAAGACCGGCCCGGGAGATGGTATGGTGAGGACTTCTAAAGGGACGCCTTTGCATGAGCTGCCCTTCGCGAAGGAGTCCGGCGACGCTGTAGATTTTCGTCACCTCTAAGGCTTCCTTCTTCCCCAAGGGCGGCAAAATCGTGGGAATCCGTTTGGCCAACATGGTCTTGCCGCTTCCGGGCGGACCGATCATTAAAATATTGTGGCCTCCGGCAGCGGCGATTTCAAGGGCCCGCTTGGCCTCGGCCTGGCCTTGTACTTCGGAAAAATCGAGGTCGTAATCGAGGATATCTGACGCCCCTTCTTGTGCAGTTATGGGCTTTAAAGGCGCATCGCCTTTCAAATGGGCGGCAACGTGAGACAAGGACTCGGCCGTGTATACCGTAACGGACGGACAAAGTAGGGCTTCGGCGCCATTTTTCGGACTCACAAAAACGGACTTCACGCCTTGGGCAGCACTCTCGATGACCATAGGCAGGACGCCGTTTATGGGCCGTATCTCTCCATCGAGAGCCAATTCTCCTAAAAAGAGACAGTCCGTACAGGCTTCCAGGGGAATTTGGCCGCTCGATGCCAAGATAGCCACAGCCAATCCCAAGTCGAGGCCGGACGTATCCTTCTTCAAATCGGCCGGTGCCAAGTTGACCGTCAGGCGGCGCATGGGAAACTCATAGCCGCTGTTCTTAATGGCTGCCCGGACTCGTTCCTTGGCTTCTTTGACCGACGTCGAGGCCAAACCGACCAAATCAAAAGACGGCAAGCCGTTTGAAATATCCGTTTCGACGGCGATGACATGGCCGCCGAGGCCCAAGGTCGCAGCGCCTGAAATACGTGCAAACATGAGTTCACCGCCTTTCTGCCAAAAAAGCGTGAACGACGTGGCGAATAACGGGTTGGTCATCAGCTCCGGGCCAGACTTCGATGACGTCAAAACGACAGGGCTTATCCCATAGTCGGAACTGTTTCAGATAACCTGAGGCGACGGACGTGATTTTCTGCCGCTTCCGCCATTCGACGGCCTCACAAGGCCTGCCGTAACGCTCGGATCTTCGCGTCTTGACTTCGATAAAAACAAGGGTTCGTCCATGGTCGGCAATAATATCGATTTCACCCATGCGATTGCGGTAGTTGCAGCAGCGGATGCGATAATCCGTCTGATGCCGTATATAAGCCAGGGCCGCCTGTTCTCCATAATAGCCTAAAAGCTTTGTTTCCATGATACCTTCCCCTTTCACGTAGTTATTCCTTCCATTATAACCGTCACGGATTAAAGGGGCGTAAAAAAAAGACCCTCGCGGGTCTTTTTTCATGAAAGAATCATTAGATTTTATGAATGGCTAAAAAGACGACCAGGCCGATGAGGAGTACGATGGCGATAATACGAGTAATCGAGGCCAAGGAAATCCGAACAGCCTTCTGCGCCCTTCTTTGCGGCCGACGCTCACTCATACGCCGGGCCATGCCATTTCCTTGCCGCCTAAGATATGGGCGTGCATATGATGAACGGTCTGACCGGCTTTTTCTCCCGTATTGAATACGACGCGGAAGCCGTCCTTATCGAGGTTCATGACCTGAGCGACTTTCTGGATCGCATAGAGCATCTTGCCGGCTATATCGGCATCATCCGGCGTCAGGGCAGCAATACTCTGAATGTGTTTTTTGGGAATGACCAAAACGTGTACCGGTGCAACAGGATTGATGTCCTTGAAGGCGAAGAAATTGTCGTCTTCCCAAACCTTAGTGCTCGGGATATCCCCGGCGATGATCTTGCAGAAAATGCAGTCTTCCATAATAAATTCCTCCTTCTGGATACGGCAAATCAGGCTTGCGAGCCTTTCCTCAAAGGGCTTCGGCCAAGAGCTTCTTGCCATCCGTTCCGACAAGGGCTACGGAAACAACCGTCCGCTGTGCACCTTCGGGAAGGCCGCTGACGGCGACGCGTTCATAGTTTCCCGTAAAGCCTTCCCCTTCAGTCCTTTCCTGAGTTTCAATGAGGACAGACGCCTTGGTCCCGACGAGAGATTCGAGGAGCGCCGCTTTTTGACGGGCCGACAATTCATTGACCAATTCGACGCGGCGTTTCTTTTCAGCCGTATCGATTTGACCGCTCATGGTCGCAGCCGGCGTCCCTTTACGCGGCGAATAAGGAAAAGCGTGGATATGGGAAAAATTAAGGCGTTTCAGGGTCTCCATCGTCTCTTCAAAAAGGGCCTCGGTCTCACCGGGAAAGCCTAAGATCAGATCCGTTGAAACGGTCAGGCCGTCGATGCGGCTGCGCAGACGAGCGATTAAGGCTTCATATTCGGCAACGGTGTAATGGCGGTTCATAGCCTTCAACACGGCATCGGAACCCGCCTGAAGCGGCAGGTGCAGATGACGGCAAATCCGGTCCGAGCTGTTCATGACGGCAATCATATCGTCGTCGATTTCCAGCGATTCAATAGAACCCATGCGGATACGGGACACATCCGTTTCTTTGACCAGCCGGTCGAGGATGTGAGCCAGCGACGGATGATCGTCGAGATCACGACCATAGGCGCCGAGATGGATGCCGGTCAGGACGATTTCCTTAAAGCCGGCAGCGACGAGGCGCTTGGCTTCGGCAATGACGGCATCGGGACGGCGGGACTTCAAAGCACCGCGCGTATAGGGAATGATGCAGTAGGCACAGAAATTATTGCACCCTTCCTGAATTTTCAGGTCTGCCCGCGTATGCTCGACGGCCGACGGATAGAGGGGAATTTCCTCAAACTCATCGTGACGACGCACGTCATGGACGGCCGTAAAAGCTTCATCACGACCATTAGCGAGTAAATCACCGACGATAGAGACGATGCGTTTTCGTTCGTTCGTCCCGACGACGGCATCGACTTCGGGCATGGACGAAAGCAACTCCGGGTCAAGCTGGGCGTAGCAGCCGGTGACGATGACCTTAGCCGCTTCGTTGCGCTTCTTCGTCCGCCGAATGAGTTGACGTGACTTCTTTTCACCGACTTGGGTGACCGAGCAGGTATTAATGATATAAACATCGGCAGGGCCGTTAAAATCAGCTTCTTCAAAGCCAGACTGAAGAAATAAGCCCCGTATGCTGTCCGTATCGTATTGGTTGACACGACAGCCCAGGGTCGCAAAAGCAATAGTTGGCATTACTTGAATCCTCTTTCGTACATAATGATAGATAAGGCCGCCAACGACGCCGTTTCAGCCCGCAGGATCCGCGGTCCGAGAGAGACCGTGCGGCACCAGGCAAAGTGCTGTTCAGCGTAAGCGATTTCCTTTTCGGCATAACCGCCTTCAGGACCGATGGCGATGACGACATCACCGGTCCGCACGTCGCGGCAGGCTTCGGCCAGCGGCGCCGTTTCCCGTTCATAGGGAAGGATGCAGCGCGTATCGGCATAAGCGTCGACAAAGTCCGTAAAATTCATGACCGGTACCACTTCGGGCACGTCGTCGCGGCCGCATTGCTTAGCCCCTTCCAGGGCCAGGCGCTGCCACCGTTCAAGGCGGGACTTCTGCCGTTTATCATCTAATTTTACTACACAATATTCCATTTGTACAGGAACGATTCGGCTGGCGCCGAGCTCCGTCGCCTTCTGGATAACCCAGTCGAACTTGTCGCCTTTTAAGATACCGGCTGCCAAGGTGACCGCCCCTGCCGATGCCGCCGGCTCGGATAACTTTTTGGCCGGCGTCAAATAAGCCGAATGACCTTCGATGCGAGTAATGAAGCATTCATAGGTCGTACCGGTCACATCGGTGACGGGAATGGTGTCGCCTACGGTGTGGCGCAGGACGAGGACGACGTGACGGGCATCGTCGGCCGATAATTCAAAGGTCCCGCAAATGGGAAAATCCGTAAAAATCTTACGCATGATCTCACCTCGTCAATTTCACGGCATACCAGCCGCTTCGGAGCTGTTCATCAGCCCAATTAAATCCGGCTTCTTCAGCCGCCTGCCTTACGTCATCGATGCGGTCGTCGATGATGCCGCTGACGATGAGCGTACCACCGTCTTTTAAGTAAGGAGCCACCGTCGGTAAGAGAGCCAATACGGCGTTGGTCACCAGATTGGCCACGATGACATCAGCCTGTTGCCCCTTGGGAATAGCCGTCAAAAGGTCGCTGTTGGCGATAGACATCCGGTCTTCAACGCCGTTGAGGGCCGCATTGACCCGAGCCTGAGCGACGGCAGCGCTGTCAAAATCGACAGCTGCTACGTGAGCGGCGCCCAGCTTTGCCGCAGCAATGGCTAAGATGCCCGTGCCCGTGCCGATATCAAAGACGACGTCACCGGGCTGCACCGTGTCTTCCAGGTATTGGACACAGAGACAGGTCGTGTCGTGAAAGCCGCTGCCAAAAGCAAGGCCGGGATCGATGGTAAGGACGTCTTCATCAGGACCCGGCGATACCTTTTCCCAAGCCGGTTCCGCCCAGAAATGGCGGGAAATCTTCTTGGGATGGAAATGCTCCTGCCAGGCAAAGAGCCAGTCTTCGTCATTGACATTCTTCTCGATGACCTGCCAGTTACCGAGGTCGGCGCCGCGGCTTTCAAGGGCATTCATTTTTTCTCGAATCGTTTCCACCAAGCCTTCTTGTGTCAGCGGAAAATACGCTGTAATGCGAACGCGGCCCTCCGCATCCGACTGCTCATCGTCGATGACCGAGCCGTTGCTGCCGCATTCATAAACAAGAAGGGCCACCAAATCGGTGGCCACTGGGGAAACGAGCAAATCGACTTCATTCCATTGCATCGTCTATGCTCCCTTCATCTTTACAGATCTTCTTTTAATCGGGCCCAACTCCAACAGAAGTCGCCCCATACTTTCCGCAAGCTCTGAAACAGATCGTCTTTCAACTTGTTCCAGACACTTTTCTTGTTTTTCTTAGTATCTTTTTTGGTATTGCTCACAGCACTGTCATCGGCCTTTTTTTCAGCCGACTTTGGCTCCCCCACCCACGTTTCACCGCCGGCATAGGCGAATTCACGCAGGAGTTCCTGCTGTTTGTCGTTCAATTTCTTAGGGATGGAAACGGTGACCCGGACGTGGTGATCGCCACGGCGATTCTTGGCACCGAGGACCGGAATGCCCTTGCCGCGAATGCGGAACAAGGTACCAGTTTGCGTACCGGCCGGAATGTTCAACTCAATCTTTCCATCCAAGGTTTCGACAGGAATCTTGGTCCCTAAGGCTGCCTGGGCAAAGGAAATCGTTTCTTCTGACAGGATATCGCTTCCTTCACGGGCAAACTTCGGATCGCGGCGAACGAAGATGTAGACGTACAAATCGCCGTGACCGCCACCGCGGGTACCCGGTTCGCCTTCACCGGCAACGCGCAGGCGTGCGCCGTCATCGACACCGGCCGGGATCTTGATTTTCAGTTTCTTGCGAACCTTTACCGTCCCAGAACCATGACATTTCTTGCATTTGTCATGGATGATCTTGCCCGAACCGCCGCAGCGGCTGCAAGTGCGGACATTGACCATCTGGCCAAAGGGCGTATTCTGGACGACACGCTGCTGGCCTGTACCGTGACAGTCCGGGCAGGTATCGACCTTGCTGCCCGGTTCGGCACCTTCGCCGTGACAGTGGTCACACGTTTCTTCCTTAGGAACTTCAATTTCCATTTCCGTCCCAAAAGCAGCCTGTTTCAAGGCGATATCTACGTCATAGCGCAGATCGGCGCCTCGCTGAGGCCCGTTGGACGACTGCCGGCCGCCTTGACCGCCAAAGAAGGAATCAAAGATATCTTCAAAGCCGCCGAAGCCGCTCTGACCACCCTGGCCGAAACCGCCAAAGCCGCCAAATCCTCCGAAGCCGCCCTGGCCAAAACCGGCACCGGAACCGGCAGCATTCCCATTCTGGAATGCCGCCGGACCGAACTGGTCGTACTGGGCGCGTTTTTGCGAATTAGACAAGACGCTGTAGGCTTCGTTGATTTCTTTGAACTTTTCTTCAGCTGCCTTCGGATCATCAGGGTTGCGGTCCGGATGATACTTAAGGGCCAGCTTTTTAAAAGCTTTTTTTATTTCCGCATCGCTGGCGTCTTTGGAAACGCCGAGCACTTCATAATAATCTCTTTTGCTCATCTGAGAAGCCCCTCTTATCTATCTTACTTCTTATCGTCGTCGACTACGGTGTAATCGGCGTCCACTACATTGTCATCCTGCTTCTGGCTGTCACCGGCATCGGACTGAGCGCTGCCTTCCGGCTGTGCCTGCTGCGAAGCGGCGTCAGCATTCTTATACATTTCGCTGGTCAAGTCGTAAAGCGGTTTGGTCAAAGCTTCCGAAGCAGCTTTGATCTTATCGACGTCGTCGCTCTTTACAGCTTCTTTCAAGTCGGCGATTTTATCTTTGATTTCCGAAACTTTAGCAGCGTCGGCTTTATCGCCCATATCCTTGATGGTCTTTTCAGCCTGGTAAATGAGGGAGTCGGCGTTGTTCTTGGCTTCGATGCCTTCTTTACGTTTCTTATCTTCGGCTTCGTGAGCCGCAGCTTCTTTGACCATGCGGTCGATTTCGCTCTTATCAAGACCCGAAGAGGATTTAATGGTGATCTTCTGTTCCTTGCCCGTTCCGAGGTCTTTTGCCGAAACGTTTACGATACCGTTGGCATCGATGTTGAAGGTAACTTCGATACGAGGTACTCCACGGGGAGCTGCCGGAATGCCCGTCAGTTCAAAGCGGCCGAGGGTCTTGTTGTCCGCTGCCATTTCGCGTTCGCCCTGAAGGACGTGGACGTCAACGGACGGCTGGTTATCGGCTGCCGTCGAGAATACCTGGCTGCCGGAAGTCGGGATTGTCGTATTGCGGTCGATGATCTTAGTGAAGACACCACCAAGGGTTTCGATACCGAGGGACAACGGCGTAACGTCGAGGAGGAGAACGTCTTTGACGTCGCCTACGAGGACACCGGCCTGGATAGCAGCGCCGATAGCAACGCATTCGTCAGGGTTTACACCCTTGCTCGGTTCTTTGCCGAGGATCGATTTGATGGCGTCCTGAACGGCCGGAATACGGCTGGAGCCGCCGACGAGGATGATCTTGTCGATTTCGTCGATGCTGAGACCGGAGTCGGCAATAGCTTTCTTGGTCGGTTCCATCGTAGCATGAACGAGGTCTTCCGTCAGTTCGTTGAATTTAGCACGGGTCAACGTCAGGTCGAGATGTTTCGGGCCCGAAGCGTCAGCCGTAATGAAAGGCAGGTTGATGTTGGTCGAAAGGACCGTCGACAATTCGATTTTTGCTTTTTCAGCAGCTTCTTTCAAGCGCTGGTCTGCCATCTTATCCTGCGAGAGGTCGATGCCGGTCTGTTTCTTGAATTCGTCAACCATCCAGTCCATGATCTTGTTGTCGAAGTCGTCGCCACCGAGTTTCGTGTTGCCGTTGGTAGCCTTTACTTCAAAGACGCCGTCGCCCAGTTCCAGGATCGAGACGTCGAAGGTGCCGCCGCCGAGGTCGAATACGAGGATCTTGCCGTCGCCGCCTTTATCGAGGCCGTAAGCGAGAGCTGCTGCCGTCGGTTCGTTGACGATACGGAGAACGTCGAGACCGGCGATCTTGCCGGCGTCTTTCGTAGCCTGACGCTGGCTGTCGTTGAAGTAAGCCGGAACGGTGATAACCGCCTGGGTTACTTTTTCGCCCAAGTAGCTTTCAGCGTCTTCCTTCAATTTCTGAAGGACCATAGCCGAAATTTCCTGAGGCGTATAATTTTTGCCCTGAACGTCAACGGTGTAGTTTTCACCCATGTGACGTTTAATCGAGGCAATGGTGTTTTCCGGGTTAGAAACGGCCTGGCGTTTTGCCAACTGGCCGACGAGGCGTTCGCCGGTCTTCGAGAAACCGACAACCGACGGGGTGAGACGAGAACCTTCCGTATTCGTGATGACCGTAGGTTCGCCGCCTTCCATAACAGCGACTACGGAGTTTGTCGTACCTAAGTCAATACCAATAACTTTGCTCATAAAAGATTCCTCCATTCTTATACTAAACGATAATTAACCGTTAAATGCAACTTTTACCATGGCCGGACGCAAGGTCTTTTCGCCCAGGAGATAACCTTCCTGGAGGACCTCTACGACGATATCGTCGTCGTATTCGTCACTGGGCACACGCATGACAGCCTGATGATAATTAGGATCGAAAGGTTTACCGACAGCTTCGATTTTCGTGACCCCTTCCTTTTCAAGGACGGCCATCAGCTGTTTGTAAATCATTTCATAGCCTTCGATAAAGGAGTGTACATCATCGGAAACGGCATCTGTCGGAGCCTTGAGGGCCCTTTCAAAATTGTCGATGACCGGCAGGATCCGGCCGAGGACATCCATTTTGACGACTTCCGAAATCTGAAGCTTTTCGGAAGCAGTACGCTTCTTATAGTTGGCAAAATCAGCCTGCAGGCGAACGAACTGCTGTTCAAACTTCGCGGCTTTTTCCGCATCTGCCTTATCAGCAGCTTCTTTGGCATCCGGTCCCGTCGTTTCAGAGCCCTCATCTGCCGCCTGAGCGTCTACGGCTTCGGCTTTTTCCTTGGCAGCGTCTTCCGCCACTTTATTCGCTTCTTCCTGTAATACAGTATCTTTTTTCTCTTCGTTACTCATCTCGTTCGGTACTCCTCCTTACGTCTCGTCCTGGTAATGGGACAGCATCTGAGTCATATGCTGTTTCATGAAATCCAACAGGCCGATGATCTTGGCATATTCCATTCGTGCCGGCCCTAAGACGGCCAGCTTGCCGAGAACGACATCGTGATCGGTGAAGGTCGCTTCAATGATGCTGCAGTCGTTAATGGGCGACAGCTTCGTTTCCTCGCCGATGCGGACGGTAACGGACTGCCCTTCGCCTTCATCGTGGAGGATGTTGGCGACGATGTCCTGTTCTTCCAGCATGGTAAAGAGGCTCTTGGCCTTGTCGACGTCCTTAAATTCCGGTTTGTTGAGCAGTTCCGTCGTACCGCCTTTGTAGAAATGCTCGCCTTGGCGGCGGGTCTGCTCCATGGCCCGGAAGGCCAGTCGATAGAGTTCGACGTCGTCGACGATGGTTTCATGAAATGTTTCGATAGCCTTTTCATCGATGCGGTCCATGGCCGTACCGGTCAAATAGTTGGTCAGCTTCTGAGCGATGATGTTCAAATCGTCCATGCTGGCCCCGCTGGGTTTCGGGTAAATACAATTTTCAACTTGTCCCGTGTCGGTGACGACGATCATGATAGCCCGCCTGTCATCAAGGGGCAAAAAGCGGATGTACTTCAACTTCGAGTTGAGCCGCTCCGACGCCATGATCAAGGTGACGTTGTGTGTAATCCGGGCCAGGAGCTTGGCCGTCGACTGAAAGATTTCATCGACACTGCTCAGCTTATCCTGAAACCAGGACTGGACGAATTGCTTTTCCGCTTCCGTAATCTTCGTCGGCTTGAGGAGGCAGTCGACATAGAGCCGATAGCCTTTCAAGGACGGGACACGGCCGGCCGACGTGTGGGGCTGTTCCAAATATCCCATCATTTCCAGATCGAACATTTCGTTGCGGATCGTCGCCGGGCTTATGCCCAAATCATACTTACGGGCAATCGTCCGCGACCCGACAGGTTCGGCAGATGCGATATAGTCCTGAACGATGACTTGCAGTATCTTCTGTTTGCGTGCATCTAAGTTCATGACGATATCACCTCTGCTCATTTGACTTTTCTTAGTGTTCTGACTATTTGACCTCTAAGACTATATATAAGATAGCATGACCCCATTCTTTTGTCAAGCGTTTATAGTCAAAAAGTCAAAAGAAATATAAAAATAGACAAAGACCGCATAAACTCCTCTTTTCCCCCATAAATTTGCCATGAAAAGAAGTCGTAAAATCTGGGAAGTTCTCTTCAGATCTATGGTATAATCAAGGAAAGGGCAATCCGTCAAGAACGCCCTATATATAACATTAACTTAAGTATCGTCTAAAAGGAGGAACTACCATGTCTCATGTAACATTCAAAGGTAACCTGAGAAACGAATTACACGACGCCAAACAGAAACAGACTATCATCACTGACGGTCCGAAGAGTCACGGCGGCCTCGAAGAAACGTACTCCCCCGTAGAATTACTGGCTGATACCTACGCATCCTGCGCCATCACCATCATGGCAGCCGTTGCCGCACAAACGGGCTGCGACCTGACCGGAACCTATGCCGATACGGAAACGTCCGTCAACGAGAAAGACTTCCGGATCGAACACATCGGCGTCCACTTCCATTTACCGAAATCCGTCGATGAAAGCCAGCGCAGCGCCATCGAAGCCACGACAAGAGATATGTGCATCGTCGGCCGCAGCCTCCATCCCGACATCAAAAAAGATTTGACCTTCACCTACGACGCATAAGAAATCTTTGCAGGTATCACAAATTCATCCTTGATAGAGTAAACGGCCCCGTAAGATCAGACGAAAAATCTGACCTTACGGGGCCTTTCTTGTCTCACAAAGATAGTTGCTATTTATTTTCCTGTTTTACTTTCACCAATTTTTCCCGGTAAATGGCTTCCAGCTTATTCTAAAAACCAGTCGGTATCCCTAATATCCACTCGAGTTTTTCAGCCATATCCGGAGTTAATTGATTCTCAAGAACAATCAAGACTCGCCAAGATCGACAGCCGCGAGCTCATCACCAATGCTTCCCCAACCTATCTGATTGTGTTCACGGAAATCTTATTCTTAATATTTCGCTTTCAATATCCGGCCCCGGCATCACCGTAAAATGACGGTCATCAAAAAAACTATCCTATAATTTATTTTTTTGTCTTGACTTAGAGACGACTCCAATAGCTATAATGTAAATCAAAAGGAGGGACTACCTTGAAAATAAAAGATGTAAGTGAACAATTACATATTTCGCCGGACACGCTTCGTTACTACGAAAAAATCGGGCTCATCCGCAATGTGCCCCGCGATAAAAACGGCATTCGCGACTACAGTGAAGAAAACTGCAAGAGCATCGCCTTCATCAAATGCATGCGGGCAGCCAACGTTTCTATCTCCGGCCTGACGCGCTATATGGAGCTTTTCGAGAAAGGCGACGCCACTCGTAAGGAACGGCGGCAAATTTTAGTCAATGAACGAAACCAACTCCAGAGTAACTTGCAGGACATCCAAGATGCCTTGAGCCACTTGGACTGGAAAATCAAATTATACGACGAAGGAAAGTTCTAGTATTTTTGCAAACATTTTGCAGGAAAGCTTATTTCTCTTTATCGCCGCAAATTTTGACACCGGTTCCATCATTCACACAGGAGGTACTTATGGAAAATATAACGCGGCGCGGCTTTTTAAAATTAGCCGGCAGTGCGGCCCTCGGCCTTGCTTTAGGCAAAGCCAACATTCTGCCTGCCATGGCCCAGGCTCCGGTCGTAGGCAGTCAGGAAACGACGTCTCAATCCGGTCAGGCCGGCTCCTATGCCAAGGTCTATTACACCAAGCACATCGACGCCGAACACCTGATTAAATTGTATCAGAAGATCAATGAAGGCATTTACGGCAAGACGGCCATCAAAGTCCACACAGGCGAACAACACGGCCCGTATATCCTGCCCCGGGACATGGTCAAAGCCTTCCAGGCCCAGGTCCCCGACAGCAATATCGTCGAAACGAATACCCTCTACCCGGGCGACCGCGACACGACGGAAAAACACCGCCGGACCTTAGAGGTAAACGGCTGGAATTTCTGCCCCGTCGACATCATGGATGAAAAAGGCAACGTCATGATGCCCGTCCGCAACGGCCTCCATTTCTCGGAAGTATCCTTAGGCCGCAACATCACTAATTACGACTCCATGATCGTCCTGACCCATTTCAAAGGCCACGCCATGGGCGGCTACGGCGGATCACTGAAAAATATCGCCATCGGCTGCGCGGACGGTCAGGTCGGCAAGCGGCAAATCCACGCCTTCCATGAATCGCGGACTCCCGTCGGTTCTGACTGGTCGGACAATATGGTCCTCGAAGAAGGTTTTATGGAAAACATGGCCGACTGCGGCAAGGCCATTTGCGACTATTTTGGAAAACACATCGTCTTCCTCAACATCCTGCGCGCCATGTCCGTCGACTGTGACTGCGCCGGCACTTCGGCAGCCAAACCGGTCATCCCCGATTTGGGCATGATGGCTTCGACGGATATCTTGGCCATCGATCAGGCCAGTGTCGACATGGTCTATGATCAGCCGGAAAGAGATAAACACGATCTCGTCGAACGGATCGAATCCCGCCACGGCCTGCATCAAGTGACGGCCATGCGAAAATTAAAGATGGGCAATGACAAATATCAGTTGATCTCCATCGACTAAGTCCCTTTTCAAAGAGACTACCTTCTAAATAGAATACGGCAAAAAGGCCCTGTGCCCCCTACACCATCTTGTCGGTGTCGGAGAAGCACAGGGCCTCTTTTTTGATTTCTAAGTGCTGCAGAACCTATATCTGCAAAAAAATTGCGGCTGCCAAAAGGCAGCCGCAACTTTATATGAGAATCAGAAGATCCTCCAGAGGAACCCTTAGAAACAGGATTAGTTTTGCTTGTTTTCCGGAACGATGCGGACACGCTGGATGGTCGGTTTCCCGTCTTTATCTTTAGCGATCGTATCGATGCGGATGTACTTGAGTTCTGCAGAGAATTCGTTGGCCAAGCGATCCAACGTATCGTCGCCCTGGAGGGCTGCATTCGAGGCAGCGCCTGCCATGATGGCACGATAGACAACAGCTGCGAATTCATAACGCGTCATCATGCGGTTACCATCGAAGTTTCCATCCGGATATCCTTCGATAATGCCGAGCTGATGAAGCTTAGTAACGTATTCGTAAGCCCAGTGGTTAGCCGGAACATCCGGGAAGAGTTCGCTGCCTTTGGACTCAATCGTACCAGGATTCTGGCCGGTCAACTGATTAATCATTTGACTCTGACGATTGACGATGTCTTCGAGTTTCGCTACGTCATCACGGAGGTGTTTGATTTCCTTAGCCATGCCAACGCGAGAATTCGATACGTTGTTGCCCTGGCCTAACTTGAAGGAAACACCGGCATTGATCATGTTTTCACCGCCACCGATGGTGCCGCCGACCGAGAAGGTAGTATCTTCGTTCGGTTTGTAGAAGGCACCGAAAGCACCGGCGTTAGCGCCGCGGTAGTGGCCATAGCCGAAGGCGAAATCCCACTTATCATCAGGATCGAAGTCCTGCGGATGGAGGGCTGCCAAAGCGGCTGCACCAGCACCGACGCGGTTGATGCGGTTATCCAGTTTATTGACTTCTCCGCCCAGGTTGTTGATAGCCTGGTCGCGGAGAGCCAACTGGCCGCCATTGATGGCTTCCGTCGAACCGGCTGCTACCGTACCGTCAGCAACACCGCTTACGACGTTGTTACCCATGTTGACATTGCTGTCCTGAATGGTGATCGTACGGTCGCTGTCTACGGTCTTGATGGTGACACCGTTGTTATTAATCGTCGTATTGCCCGTTGTAACACTGTCGAGGTCTTTCAAGTCCTTCGCCAGTTTGATGTCGAGGCCATCACCGCTGCTGTTTCTTACAACACCGATGTTGCCGCTGGACAGTTTAGACGTATCGGCGCCGCCGTTGAGTTTCAACGTATCGCCCAGGCCTACGGTGACGCTGTTGTCTGCGCCGTCATCGCCTTGGAAGACACGGCCTTTGCTGACCTTGTCATCTACGACTTTCAGCTGATCTTCCGTAGCAGCACGGCCGGACTGGATATTATTGCTATCCCACTTGGTGTTGTCCAACCCAGTGAGGTAGTTGCCCGTTGCCGGATTGCCATCGTTTGCCGTGTTTGCCTGGTTGCCCAGAACGGCACCGCCTGCAGAAATCTGGCCTTTAGAGCCGTCCAGTTTGACCTGGTTATCGCCGCTGCCGGCCGTAACGGTGGCACCGTTGCCGTCGATATTGACCTGCTTGGATGCATCACTATTGTCACCAAGAGTAATGTTATCATTCAGGTTAACCTTGTTATCAGCATCTACGGTGATGTTCTTACCGGACTGAGCTTTCGCTGCGTCGGCTACTGCATTGGCAATGTTCTTAACATCACCGATGTTAGCTCCATTCGTATCCGTATTATACGTCGGTTTACCGGCAGCATCGACACCGTCAGCACCGCTGGCTACGTTTTTGATTTGCGTATTTCCGGCATTGATGCCACTATAGTCGATAGAAATACCGGAATCATTGATAGTAATCTTATCAGTCGCAACACCATCATTATTGAGAACAGTGTTACCAATTGAGAGGGAACCATCTTCACCAAGATTCACATCTTTATTCAAGCCAACTTCAATCTTTCCGTCTTTAACGGAGGTTACGGTATTACCGTCACCGGCAATGGCAATCGTGTCGCCTAAATTCTGTTTTACAGAGTTGTTGTCGTCAGCACTTAAGGCGAAACCGCCGCCCTTAGTCGCATCTTTGATGTCGTCGACCGCATTATTGACTGCGTTGTTCAAATCACCGATATTGGCTGCGTTGTTGTAGTTTTCCTGACCGGCTACGCTTGTATCATAAGTCTTACCAGTCGTGCCGCTGGCCACATTCGTGATCTGATTGCCACCGTTGTTGAGACCTTTATCAGTCAAGGTGACTGACGACGTACCGCTGCCGATGGTCACACCGCTGTTGTTGATTACAGTGTTACCCATGGTTACGGAACCGGTATCACCGAGGTTCAGGTCTTTATTGAGCTTAATGAGAAGCTGTCCATTTTCTCCATCCTGGCTGGATACGACACCGATGTTGCCATCCGTGAGGTCAGCTTCATTCTTAGCATTGCCTTTGACGTTAACCTGGTTGTTCAGCTTAACCTTAGAGGTATCACCGAAGTCACCGCCGTACTTCATGCCGTCACTCAGCGTAGCGACCGTCTGATCACCTACGGTAATTCTATCTACCGGAGTATCAGATACGTTATTAACAGGATCAGCCACTTTAATCGTTACCGTCGCGCCCGGTGTTCCGTCAGCTCCGGCAGGGCCGGTCAAGCCGATGGAGCCGTCAGCGCCGTTGATAACGACGGCCGAGCCGTCTTTACCGTTGACGCCAATCTTACCGTCGACACCGTCTGTACCGTCAGCACCGTCTTTGGCACCGATGGAGAGGTCATTGCTCAGGCCTACGGTAATCTTACCGTTTTCAGCATCTGCCGTGGTCGTGATATTCTGACCGTCACCGGCAATCTGAATGGTCTTGCCCAGATTCTGCTTAACAGCGTTGCCGCTGTCATCGGTCAGGCCGAAGCCTCCCGTTGCATTTTCACTGGTACCATCCATAATGGCATCGCTTACGGTCTTCAGCTGATCTTCCGTAGCTGCACGACCGGTTACGATATCCGGATTGGATACATTCCATTCGGTATTTTCCAAACCGGTTACATAGCTGCCTTCTTGAGCAACGCCGCCGGCTGTAGTTTCAGTCTGATTGCCGATGGTAGCCTTGCCGGCAGTTACGGTATTCAAACCGGTAATGTCTTTCGCCAGGCGAACGGTCAGTTTGCCATTGTCGCTGTCTTGTTCAGCAACGATGCCAATGTTGTTGTCCGTAGACAACTTGGTAGTATCCGTTTCTCCGCCGACAATATTAACGGTCTTATTCAGTTTAACAGCGGCAGAACCGGTATCACCGGTATACCTCATGCCGTCATCAAGGGTGGCTACTTCGTGATTTGCACCATTCGGGTCGGTGTAGATGATACGAGTCATCGTTTCACCGTCTTTACCGTTGACGCCAGGCTGTCCCGGAGTCGTATAGATGTCGGTCATGCCGTCTTTGCCGTTGAGGCCGATGTGGCCTTCAGCGCCGTCGACGCCATCGACACCGTCTTTACCGGTAATGGTGACGCCGTCTTTGCCGTCAGCACCTTTGACGGAAATACCGTCCGTGCCGTTGATAACGACGGACGAGCCGTCTTTACCGTTAACGCCGATAGTGCCGTCGACACCATCTTTACCGGCTTCACCTTTGGTACCGATGGAGAGATCATTGCTCAAGCCTACGGTAATCTTACCGTTTTCAGCATCAGCTGTAGTCGTGATGTTCTGACCATCACCTACGATGCCAAGGGCTTCACCCAAGTCACGATGAACGGTTTCACCACTATCAGCCGTGAAGTCCATGCCTTTATTGGTCAAATCGGACTTCGCCGTTTCAGTGATATTTTTAACATCGCCGATGTTCACTCCGTTGGTATCGGTATTGTAGGTCGGGTTGCCGTCAGCATCAACACCATCGGAACCACTGCCTACGTTAGTGATCTGATTGCCGCCGTTGTTGAGACCGCTGTTAGTAAGGCTTACGGCGGTATCGCCACTACCGATGGTCATACCGATGTTGTTGACTACGGTATTCCCTACAGTTACGGAACCGGTAGAACCTAAGTTGATGTCTTTATTGAGCTTAACCGTTAAGAGGCCATTGTCGCCATTTTGGCTGGATACAACGCCGATGTTACCGGTCGTGAGGTTGGCTTCAGACGTTGCTTCACCCTTTACATCAACTTGATTATTCAATTTAACCTTGGATACCGTACCGAAGTCACCGCCGTACTTCATGCCGTCGCTTAAGGTAGCCACAGTCTGACCACCGACAGTGATACGGTCAACCGGCGTACCGGTTACGTCGTTAACGCTAGGTCCGGCTGCAATAGTAGCCGTTGGCTGCGTTCCGTCAGCTCCGGCAGGGCCGGTCAAGCCGATAGTACCGTCAGCGCCGTTGATAACGACGGACGAGCCGTCTTTACCATTGACACCGATTGTGCCGTCGACACCGTCTTTACCGTCAGCACCTTTCGTGCCGATGGAGAGATCATTACTCAGGCCTACGGTAATCTTGCCGTTTTCAGCATCGGCTGTGGTCGTGATATTCTGACCGTCACCGGCAATCTGAATCGTCTTGCCAAGGTCCTGCTTAACAACGTCGCCGTTGTCATCGGTCAGGCCGAAGCCGCCCGTTGCATTGTCACTGGTACCATCGGAAACCGCCTTGACTGCATCGCTTACGGTCTTGAGCTGATCTTCCGTAGCGGCACGACCGGTTACGATATCCGGATTAGCTATATTCTATTCGGTATTTTCCAAACCGGTTACATAGCTGCCTTCTTGAGCAACGCCGCCGGCTGTAGTTTCAGTCTGATTGCCGATGGTAGCCTTGCCGGCCGTTACGGTATTTAAACCGGTAATGTCTTTCGCCAGGCGAACCGTCAGTTTGGCATTGTCATCGGCTTGTTCAGCAACGATGCCAATGTTGTTGTCCGTAGATAACTTCGTAGAATCCGTTTCTCCGCCGACAATGTTGACGGTCTTATTCAGCTTGACAGCGGCAGAACCGGTATCACCGGTATACTTCATGCCGTCATCAAGGGTTGCTACTTCATGATTTGCACCATTCGGATCGGTGTAGATGATACGAGTCATCGTTTCACCGTCTTTACCATTAACGCCAGGCTGTCCCGGAGTCGTATAGATGTCGGTCATGCCGTCTTTGCCGTTGAGGCCGATGTGGCCTTCCAAGCCGTCGACGCCATCGACACCGTCTTTACCGGTAATGCTGACGCCATCTTTACCGTTTTCACCCTTAATGGAGATGCCGTCGTTGCCGTCGATAGCTACGCTGTTTCCATCGTTCCCGTTAACACCGATAGAGCCGTTCGTGCCATCTTTAGCACCAACAGAGAGGTTGTCAGCCAGTTTCAAATCATAGGTGGTCTTATCGCCAACAGTAGCGGCTGTAAGCTTCAAGTTGCTGCCGGTATAAGTACCGGAAGTACCTGCTTCAGTACCACCTTCAACGGTGACTGCCGTAGCGGCAGCTTTCAACTGGCCGTAATTGACAGCATCCGTGTCTGCCGAGCCAGCGCCGACGTTAGTAATTTTATTGCCGCCGTTGTTGAGGCCGCCGTCAGTAAGACTTACGGCTGTATCTCCTGTACCAATGGTCATACCGCCGTTATTGACTACGGTGTTGCCCATCTTAACAGAACCGGTGTCGCCCAAGTCGAGATCTTTCACCAACTGGACTTTCAACTGACCATTGACGTTATTGACGCCAATATTGTTTTCCGTCAGTTTGTCGGCATCAGCACCGCCAACGATATCCAACTGTTCGTTGAGTTTCTTAGCGATGACATTCGTGCCATCTTCCTTAGCATTATCCCCGGCATACTTCTGACCGTCACTCATAGTAGCGATAGTTTCGCCGCTTACAGTGATACGATCAATTGGAGTACCGGCCAAGTTATTCACTTGAGTACCCGCTGTGATAGTAGCGGTTGGAGCGGCTGTTCCGTCAGCTCCGGCAGGTCCGGTCAATCCGATGGAGCCGTCAGCGCCGTTGATAACGACGGACGAACCATCTTTACCGTTGACGCCAATCTTACCATCGACACCGTCTGTACCATCATCTCCGTCTTTCGCACCAATGGAGATATCGTTGCTCAAGGCTACGGTAATCTTACCGTTTTCAGCATCGGCTGTCGTCGTGATATTCTGACCGTCGCCGGCGACTTGAATCGTTTCGCCAAGGCTTTGTGTAACTTTTTCACCACTATCATCAGTCAAACCGAAGGCACCGGTACCGGTCGAAATGGCGTTAACCTTATCATTGACCGCTTTGAGCTGATCTTCCGTGGCAGCACGACCGGTTACGATATCCGGATTCGACGTATCCCAAGCTGTATTTTCTAAACCTGTTAAGTAGGTACCTGTCTGAGATACACCATTAGCCGTGGTTACCGTCTGGTTACCCAAGACTGCCGTACCGACGGTTACAGAACCGGTAGTGCCTAAGTTGATGTCTTTGACCAACTGGACTTTTAACTGGCCGTTGACGTTGTTGACGCCAATGTTTTTATCCGTCAATTCGCCTTCAGCACCGCCAACGATGTCAAGCTGTTCGTTGAGGGTCTTAGCAATGACTTTTGTCGTATCGGTCTGGCCGTCATCACCGGCATATTTCAAACCGTCACTCATGGTAGCAACCGTCTGGCCGCCTACAGAGATGCGGTCAACGGAAGTTCCTGCCAAGTTATTGGCACTAGTGCCGGCCTGGATAGTTACCGGCGAACCGGAACCGGTATTCAGAACGATAGAGCCGTTGGAGCCATTAATAGCTACGGCCGAGCCATCTGTACCTTTTGCCGTAACAGAGCCGTCAGCACCGTTGACAGCTACGGAGGAGCCGTTAGCACCGTTCAGCGTAATCGAGCCATCGGTACCGGTTGTGCCGGCTGCACTGTCGGCTGCTTCGCCTAAAGTAATCTTATCGGCAAGTTTTACGTCATAGGTCGGTGACCCATTGGCTGTCGTCCCTGCTTTCACCTGCAGGTTGTCCCCCGCATAGGTTCCATCAGTCGGAGCAGCAGTGCCGCCTTCAACCGTAACCTCAGTCGTTTTCGATTCGCCAATCGTTATCTGGCTGAGTCTATCTTCCAACTGAGCTACGTTCACCGCGTCAGTACCATCGGTACCGGTAGCAACGTTAGTAATCTTGCTGCCGCCGGCATTGATACCGCCGGAAGTCACAGACGGACCATTGGTGATGGTTAAACCGCTGTTATTAACTACCGTGTTGCCGGTAGTAACAGAACCGTTTTCACCTAAGTTGATGTCTTTATTCAATTTTACGGTTAAAAGACCGTTATTGCCGTTCTGGCTGGATACGACACCGATATTGCCCGTCGTCAGGTTCGCATCTGTCGTGGCTTCCCCTTTTACATCAACTTGATTATTCAATTTGACGTTGGAGACAGTACCGAAGTCACCGCCGTATTTCATGCCGTCATCAAGTGTTGCTACGGTAGCCCCACCTACGGTAATACGATCGATGGGAGTACCTGCCAGGTTATTCACTTGAGTGCCCGCTGCGATGTTTACAGGGGAACCGGAACCGGCATTCAAAGCGATGGAGCCGTCAGCACCGTTAATGGTTACGGCAGAGCCGTCTTTACCGTTAACGGTAATAGAGCTGTCTGTGCCTTCAGTAGTGCCGTCTTCACTCGCTTTTTCACCAAGTGCAATCGTATCACTTAAGCCTACGGTAATTTTACCGTTAGTAGCATCAGCAGTAGTCGTTATGTTACCGTCACCGGCAATGTTTAAGGTCTGGCCTAAATCACGGTGTACAGCATCGCCGCTATCGGCTGTGAAGTTTAAGCCTTTATTCGTCAATTCTGTTTTCGCATCATTTACCGTAGTGTTCGTAATATTTTTAACGTCGCCGATATTAGCCGCATTAGTGTCGGTATTGTATGTTTTATTACCGTCAGCATCAGTACCGTCGGAACCGCTTGCCACATTAGTAATTTGTTTGCTGCCTGCGTCGATACCGTCAGTTGTTACGGACGGACCGTTAGTGATGGTTAACCCACCGGTTGCAAGAGTTGTACCGCCAACGGTCACACCGTCGTTATTAATAACAGTATTACCGGTTGTTACGGAACCAGCAGACCCTAAATCAAGATCTTTATTAAGACTTACTTCAAGAGCACCGTCTTTCACGGCCGTTGTGATGTTAGAAACACCATCCGGATTTTCTGTCGTAGCCGTTCCGTCGGTGACGCCGCCTTTAACGGTAATCGTCTTGCCGAGGTCCTGCTTAACCGTAGTACCGCTGCCGTCAGCCAGGCCGAAGCCGCCGGTTGCGTTTTCACTGGTACCGTCAGCAACAGCAACGACTGCATCGCTTACGGTCTTCAGCTGATCTTCCGTAGCTGCCCGACCGGTTACGATATCCGGATCAGATACATTCCAAGTCGTGTTGTCTAAGCCGGTTACATAGCTGCCCGTTTGAGCTTCGCCACTAGCTGTCGTTTCTGTCTGATTACCGATAGTAGCATCACCGGCCGTTACGGTATTCAAACCGGTAATGTCTTTGGCCAAGCGAACAGTCAACTTACCATTGTCGCCATCTTGAGCAGCTACAATGCCGATGTTGTTGTCCGTAGACAACTTCGAGGAATCGGTTTCTCCGCCAACGATATTGACGGTCTTATTCAATTTAACAGCAGCAGAGCCTGTATCGCCGGTATAAACCATACCGTCATTTAAGGTTGCCACAGTCTGGTCACCTACGGTGATACGATCAACGGCGTTGCCGTTTACGTCATTCACACTGGTGCCACCTTTAATTGTAGTGGTTGTACCATTGGACCCGGTCAAACCGATAGAGCCGTCGGCACCATTGATAGCTACAGCAGAGCCGTCAGTACCTTTCGCTGTAATAGAACCATCAGCACCGTTAACAGCTACGGAAGAACCGTCCTTGCCGTTCACCGTAACAGAACCGTCGACACCATCGGTACCGGCTTCACCTAAGGTAAGGTTATCCGCCAGTTTCACGTCATAGGTCGTAGAGCCATTAGTTTCTGTCTTTTCGGTTACCTGCAAGTTACTGCCTGTGTAATTACCACCTGTTCCGGCTGCAGTGTCGCCTTCAACGGTAAGGTGCGTCTTGCTGCCTTCACCGGCATTGACTTCCTGAATAGCCTTAGTCAACTGATCCACGTTAACAGCATCTGTACCTTTAACACCGGTAGCAACATTGCTGATGACGTTGTTGCCGTTATCGAGACCGGAACTAGTCAAGGCTACAGGGTCGCCCGTAGTAGGAGTAATGGTAATGCCATTGTTGTTCACAACGGTATTCCCCAAGGTTAAGGAGCCGGTGGAGCCTAAGTCGACGTCTTTGACTAACTGAACTTTTAACTGGCCGTTAACGTTATTAACGCCAATGTTTTTGTCCGTCAAATCTCCTTCGGCGCCACCAACAATATCTAATTTTTCATTAAGTGCCTTAGGAATGATTTTGGTTGTATCACTCTGACCGTCATCACCGGCGAATTTAAGACCATCGCTCATAGTCGCCACCGTCTGTCCGCCTACAGTAATACGATCAACAGAATTACCGGCTAAGTTGTTAGCACTTGTGCCTGCTTGGATCGTAACCGGCGAACCGTCCGCCGTGTTCAAAGCGATAGTGCCGTCAGCACCGTTGATAGCCACGGCAGAACCGTCTTTACCATTTACGGTAATGGAGCTGTCCGTCCCTTCGGTACCGGCTTCACTGTCGGCTTCACTACCTAAGGTAAGGTTATCGGCCAATTTCACATCATACGTTGTAGCACCGGTTGTTTCGGTTTTTTCAGTAATCTGCAAGTTGCTGCCCGTATAGTTACCACCCGTACCGGCTGCAGTACCGCCTTCGACAGTAAGGTTCGTCTTGCTGCCTTCACCGGCACTTACACCTGCGATGGCCTTGGTCAACTGATCCACATTGACCGCATCGGTACCATCCGTACCGGTTGCAACGTTAGTAATCTTATTGCCACCATTGTTGAGACCGCTGTTAGAAAGGCTTACCGTGTTATCGCCACTGCCAAAGGTCAAGGAACCGGTGGAGCCTAAGTTGATGTCTTTATTCAATTTAACCGTTAACAAGCCATTGTCGCCAGCCTGGCTGGATACGACGCCGATGTTGCCCGTCGTAAGGTTAGCTTCCGTAGTAGCTTCGCCCTTTACATCAACTTGGTTGTTGAGTTTTACATTGGAAACGGTACCGAAGTCACCGCCGTATTTCATACCGTCATTCAGGGTAGCTACAGTAGCGCCACCTACAGTGATGCGGTTAATCGGCGATCCGGTTACGTCGTTAGCACTGGTTCCTGCCTGAATGGTTACAGGGGAACCATCGGCCGTGTTCATTACGATAGAACCGTTAGAACCATTAATGGCAACGGAAGAACCATCGGCACCATTGACAGTCATAGAGCCATCGGTAGTACCTTTGTCGCCAAGAGCCACGGTATTACTCAAACCAACAGTAATTTTACCGTCACCGGCGGTAGTCGTAACATTACCGTCACCGGCAATCTGGATTGTCTTGCCAAGATCTTGTTTCACTGCTGTTCCGCTATCATCGGTCAAGCCGAAGCCACCCGTTGCATTAGCACTGGTACCATCAGTAACAGCAACGACTGCATCGCTTACAGTCTTCAATTGATCTTCAGTTGCAGCACGACCGGTTACGATATCCGATTGGATACATCCCAAGTCGTATTATCTAAACCGGTTACATAGCTACCGGTTTCAGCAACGCCACTAGCTGTAGATTCTGTTTGAGTACCGATTGTAGCATCGCCGGCTGTTACCGTATTCAAACCGGTAATATCTTTAGCCAAACGAACGGTTAATTTACCATTATCGCCGTCTTGAGCGGCTACAATACCAATATTATTATCGGTAGATAATTTTGAGGAATCCGTTTCTCCGCCAACGATATTGACGGTCTTATTCAATTTAACGGCGGCCGAACCGGTGTCCCCGGTGTATACCATGCCGTCATCAAGGGTGGCTACAGTCGCGCCGCCTACGGTAATACGGTTAAGAGAATTACCGTTGACGTCATTAGCTGCTGTGCCTGCAGCGATAGTAGCGGTAGAGCCGTCTGTACCGGTTAAGGTAACAGAACCTGTTGCACCATCGACAGCTACGGAAGAACCGCCGGTACCGTTAACGGTAAGTGAGCCGTCCGTACCACTTGTACCGGTGCTACCTAAAGTAACATCATCAGCAAGTTTGAGGTCATAGGCTGTAGAATTAGTACCCGTCGTAGAGGTAATTTGCAAATTGCTACCTGTATAAGTACCGCTTGTACCGGCTGCGGTGCCGCCTTCAACAGTGACCGTAGTCGTCGTACCCGATCCACCACTAACACCACTGATAGCCTTATTCAATTGATCTACGTTAACAGCATCCGTACCATCAGTACCGGTAGCAACGTTGGTAATCTTATTATTACCATTATTAAGACCGCCATTAGTCAAAGACACAGGGTCCCCGGTAGAAGGGGTAATTGTAATACCATCGCCGCTAACAACAGTACCGTTACCGGTCGTAGGATTTGTTAAGGAGATTGTTTGAAGCCCTGTTAAATTTTTAGCCAATCGAACAGTAACTGTATTATCACTGATTACCGTGCCGATGTTAGCATCACTGGTAAGATCACTCGCTGTTAGAGATGATCCGCCACCGGTAATCTTCAATGATTCATTAAGAAGTTTTGTAGCTGTGCGCGGTGTTCCATCTGAACCATATGTAGTAGAATAACTACTATCTTTAACGTCACCTGTAGTAGACAACATAGTATTGGTCCACTGTGCCATGTTCACTGCATCAGTATCATAAACACCGGCAGCTAAACCGGTAAGCTTACGAGTGTAAACAGCATTGCTAGTCGCACTAGACCCATCAATACCAATAGAGACAATACCGGATGTACTATTCCATACGGCGCCGCTTGTCGTACCGGCATTTCCTTTAGTGGAAAGATAACTACTCCAAGTTCCGTCTTGTGCACTCCAACCGGAACTATTACTGTCAGCTGCTCGCAGGGCTGTCGATCCACGGCCTATAGCTACCGAACCTTCAGCACCGGCCCTTGCTGATCTACCGATAGCGACACCATTTTCTACTACAGCATTAGCTCGGTCACCAATAGCTATGGTATATCGCCCTGAAACAGAAAGATCAGATTCATTCGTCGCCGCTCCGGAAGAAGCATTTCTACCAATGGCAATGCTAGCCAAGCCATTAGTTTGAGCACCCTCACCTTGTGCAATAGATTGTTGTCCGTTTGTTACAGTATTTTTCCCTATTGCGATAGATGAAATGTGATTAGTTGTTGCATTAGGACCAATAGCAATAGATTCTGTCCTAGTAGCTTTAGCTCCATTGCCTACAGCCAAGGTACTTGCAGCAGTTGCAGCGGAACCATCACCAACAGCTATTGATGAACTTCCGGTGGCTTGGGTATCTGCACCAACTGCTACTGTATGAAATGTAGTTGATTTAGCCGCTGAGCCAAGGGCAACCGCTGCGAGGCCATTGCCATCAGAGGAAGTCATACTCGTATCCGTATTACCGGCCACAGCATTATTACCGATAGCAATAGTGTCCGTAGAGTATGAACGAGTATTAGTACCGATGGACATGGTATTTTCATAGGCTAAGGTACTGCCATCAGGTTGACCGGCATACGCATTTTGCCCGATGGCAATACCGTGAACGGCATTCGATCGGTTATTAGAGCCTATGATAACGGAGTTACCGGCACGACCATAAGCAATGTTGTCATGACCGATCATGACACGGCCGCCGAAAGCCGAACTGAGGCCCGTTCCATCTGGCGTGTCTTCTGATGGTCCATAGTTCGCTGCAATAGCTGTCTGATTAGCACCGATTACAACGTCGTTGAGACTATAACCTATAGCATTATATCCGATAGCCACTGAGTTCTTATTAGTTTCTCCTGCCGTACCGGCAATACTACCGAGACCAATGGCAATAGTATAATCATTCGCAGCCGTAGCACCACCGATAGCAACAGTATCTATACCGGTAGCGGATGCGCCCTTACCAAGAGCAAGGGCATCTTCACCGGACGCTGTTGCATTGCCCACAGCAACAGCCCCCTTACCATCGGCTGTCGCTACACCTACACCACCTACGGACGTAGTGTTATTATCAAAATTGGTTCTTGCGCCCCAACTATTAGCTGCCTCTACGGACATGGGATTGAGCAGCGTACCACCTACGGCCAAACTGGTCACGACGGCCAGGCTCAGTAAACTATGGGATACGCGCGCCGTATGCTGCGATTTCGTTTTACTATTTCTCTTAGCAAGTTCTGAGACGACGACGTAGGCGTTTCTCACCTTGCTCCAGACGACCTTATAGATCTTATTCATACAAAAATCTTCCTCCTTAATTAAATCCCAATAACAACTCGTCAAAAAAACAACGGATGCACTCGGAATCTGTCCTGACAGTAGGTATGGGACCTGTCAGGATATGTCAATGATTTGTGATGTACGGTTCCAACAAAAAAATACCGTCTCGGTAATTCGTCCCCCGTTAAAACGCTCAAGCACAAATCAGGCTGCCAACACCCCTTTCTGCTGTGATGTTCTTCCATGAAACGTATACACTTTAACGATAAGTTACACTTCAAAACAAAATTGGGAATGTAATAAAAGCACATTTATAAATACTGTGTTATTCTTTATAATAGATAAAACAACTCCACAAAACGCTTTATTTTATTTTTTATTGAAGGTGTCAACTTAAAATATATTCAAAAAAACGTCCGTAATCCCAATTATTGCTTCATTTCTAATGTGGATTGTTTTAATCTTTGATATAATATATCATACAACAAATAACTTGTAAAGATTATCCATAAAAAATCCGTTCTACCACATAAATATCGACAAAATAAAACATATATTTTATCGACAATAAAGTATATTATGTGTCAACATATTACCAATTTAGACATAAGGCCGAGATTATATTTTTCGTTACTAAAAATCCGGAAAACGAGGAAACAACACAATTTCCATAAAAAAAAGCAGCCGAATCCAGATAAATCGGCTGTGTCTATCGTATGTGTATTCTGTTGTCACAAGGTGTCCTCTATAAGCAGGCAGAAGCATAATTGGGACAAAACACGTCCATAATCGGTCCATTATTCGCAAAAGTTTTGAATAATTTTGCTTTCGCTAAAAGGACAAAAGAAAAAAACCGGTTGTATCATTACTCAACGAGTCATAATACAACCGGTTTTCATGTATGGTGGGCGGTAATGGATTCGAACCATCGACCCCCTCGATGTCAACGAGATACTCTAACCAACTGAGCTAACCGCCCATACAGTGCACATTTCGTGCGACTCATATAGTATACCTTGTTTTTCCCATCTTGGCAAGTCTTTTTTTATTGAATCTTGGCCAAGGCATATTCAATCTGACGACGAGTCACGAGACCGTCATAGGGCCGGCTCATTTGGCCGCCACGGGCGATGAAGATAATCTGCGGTACGTCGCTGATGCCGTAGTCTCGAAAAAACTGCCCATCCCCTTTGTAGACAGGAAGGTCGTAGCCTTCTTTTCGGCAGTATTCCGCCCCCGCATCGGCATCGGGTCCGACGGGAACGGCGACAAAGGAAATGTCCTGTCCGTACTTTTGATACATCTCTTCCATGACGGCCAGGTTCTTCAGGCTGTCGTCACTCCAGACGGCCCAGAAAAAGAGACAGACTGGTTTTTCATTATATAAGCTTTGCAGGCGAACGGCTCCATTCGGACCGTAGAGGCGTTCATCGGGGGCCAGCATTTCCGTCTCGGTCCGGCTCACCTCTTCGGCCGCTTCGATCGTCGCCGAGCTGTAGGCATCCGGTTCTTTTTCAGGCCAAAAAAAGAGGCTAAGGATGACGCAGACGGCTGCTAATAGGGAAAGTATCTTTGTTTTTGTAGTCATGAGTTCTCCTTTCGTCCATTATAACCGACTTATGGATAAACTTCAAACACGTCCCCAAGGTCCAAAAAAGGGAC
The DNA here is from genome assembly GCF_001682955.1 of Megasphaera sp. DISK 18. Classification (NCBI taxonomy): domain Bacteria; kingdom Bacillati; phylum Bacillota; class Negativicutes; order Veillonellales; family Veillonellaceae; genus Megasphaera; species Megasphaera sp. DISK 18. Next base: position 35,819 of record NZ_LUGJ01000033.1, on the reverse strand, counting down.
CGCACCGAAAGTACGGCGCAGTCCCTGAGTCTGGGGAAAATGAAATATATGATACACCTAGGCGTGAATATAGATACGGACGGCACGATTGATGAGGTTGATTTTCCGTCCATAGAAGAGATAATACAAGACAAAGCAGGCAGCGGCGATGACACCGGCGACGATGTAGAGCTGAGGGAAGGTCAGAAGACCTTGGAGGCTGCCGAGGACGTAAGGACCGACGCCAATGCCGAGGTCAAGGGCGACGAAGTACGTCGACAGGGCTACGCTGATACGATAGGGCGGCGTCAATTTGATGCAGACGGCCTGGCCGTTCGACATGAAGGTCCCATAGCCCAGACCGACGAAGACACCGGACAGAAGGAGCTGCCACGACGTGCCGGTAATGCTGAGCAGGAAGAGGCCGACGGCCAGACAGATGTAGCACGGATAGAGGACGTAGTTTTCGCCTTTGCGGTCGAAGACGATGCCTGTCAGCGGACGAGTCAAGGTGATGACGACGGCGTAAACGACGAAGAAGAAGGTCCCGGCTTCCACCAAGTTGATTTCCCGGGCATAGGCGGCCAGGAAGGTCAGGACGCTGGAATAAGCAAAGCCCATGAAAAAACCGATGATGGAGATGACCATAACCCGGTATTCGACGTAGTTGTCGAGGGTCATGGCTTTCATCTTGGCGATCTGTTCGGCCGTCAGTTCAATTTCATTGATATGAAGGATGATGCAGCCAATCATGCACAGGCCGACCAAGACGGCGCAGAGGGTAATGATGAAGGTAAAGTTGGTGATGACGATAAGGAGCATGCCAAGGAAGGGGCCGACAGCGGCTGCCAGGCTGGTACTGAGGCCGTAGTAGTTGATGCCCTGGCCTCTTTTTTCAGGCGGGATACAGGAGGCGACGATGGTGTTGGTCGCCGTCGATACGATGCCGTAGGCCATGCCGTTTAAGAAACGGATGACGTAGAGGATAGCGAGATTGGGAATATAAAAATACAATAAGGTCGTTACGAAATAAAAGATGATGCCGCCATAAAGGGACATGCGGCGGCCGTAGAGTTCAATGGCCTTGCCGAACTGAAGGCGTGCCAAGAGGGTGCCGACGATGAAGATGCCCGATGCCAGTCCCGCTTCCCCTAAAGAGGCGTGGAGTTGGTCTTTAGCGACGACGGCAATGATGACCATTAACAGATAATAGATGAGGTAGACGATGAAGTTGATTCCCGTATCCAGCAGGAAATCCTTGTTCCAAAGTGATTGATTTGACATACAGTAGTCACTGCTCCTTTCGTATTTGCAAGCTAGATTCTACACCTTCCGCCGCCCCTTGTATAACAGAAAAAAAAGATATTTGTCATCGTTTTTTTTGATGACAAATATCTTTTATGACTCACGTTTCAATGTGATAGACGCGGCGGATGTACTCGACAAATACTTGGATGGCAGCGTACTTGGGATTCGCCTTTTTGTAGACCAGATAACAGGGCAAATGGATGGGCGGATCGAGACGGCAGTAGTCTTTGCCGACACCCATGGCCTGTAAAAACCGTTCGGGCAGCAAGGCACCGATGTGGTTCTGCTGGCAGTAGTTCAGCATGGCATAAGGCGTCGAGAACCAGGCTTTCGTCTTCTGAGGCGGACAGCCGTTAGCCGTAAAATATTGGCCCATATAGGCGTTCATCTCGTACTGCGGCGAGTATTGGGCCAAGGGCTCGGCCGCGACGGCACAGGCCGAAATGGACGGACCGGCGACGTCGAGATCCGGTTTGTAGTAGACGATGTCGTCGGTTCCAAAGAAGACCTTTTCGTAGTCGTCGAGGTTAAGGCTCGGCAGATAAAACAGAGATACGATGTCCAGGCGGTCGTCCTTCAGCCATTGGAGCATTTCCCGCACTTCCAGGTTATAGACCCGGAAGGATGCACCGCTGTGATGGTCCTGAAAATAGGCCAGATGGCGGTTCATGTGGACGTCTCCTAAGGACAGCATGATGCCGACAGCCAGTGGCTGAGCCGTAGCTGCCCTTCCGGGAAGCTCACTGACGACGGCCTCCAGTTCGCCCAGGATATGGCTTATCTTGATATAGAAAGCCTTCCCTTCCGGCGTGAGATGGCTGCCGCGGTTGGAGCGCTCGATAAGGCGCACGCCAAGGAGTTCTTCGAGTTTCTTCATCTGGGCGCTGAAGGCCGATTGGGTGATATTGGCGGCCTTAGCCGCGGCGGTAAAGTTTCCGTACTTACTGTAAATGACAAAGTTCCGCAATTGCTGTATCGATGGCAATTCCATGTTACTCCCCCACTAAAAAAGGGACGTCGCATCCGGGCATCTTGCCGGGGCGCGAGTCCCTGTGTCATCCTTACTGCAATAAGAAATGAGGAAACTGTCCCGGTCCTTATGCCGGGACAGTACCTGCTGAATCGTTATTCTGAAAAAAGTTCATCAAAGGCTGCATTGGCGGCGTCGAATTCTTCATCCGTCGGCGCTACATAGACGTCTTCGCCGTCTTCCTGATCGACACGGGCTACGATGGCATCGCCGTCGTCGTCTTCTTCACCGTCGGTGACTTCGACGAGAAGGGCAAATACCTTGCCGTCGAGTTCGAGGCGCTGTACTTCCTGATAGTCTACTTCATTGCCGTCGTCATCGGTTGCGGTGACGATGATAACTTCTTCTAATTCGTTGTTCATTTCTTCCGACATGATAGTCCTCCTTAGTGAGCATGAGCGTCTAAATAATTTTGTAAAATAAGGATTGCCGCCATTTTATCGACAAATTGCTTGCGCTTTTCGCGCCGCACATTTCCTTCTTTTAATACATTCTGGGCCATGATGGTCGTCAGGCGTTCATCCCAATAGACAATGTCTACGTTCGGGACGGTTTTCTGGAATCGTTGAACGAATTCTTCGATGTGTTTCATGTTATCACTGTAATCACCATTCATATGGCGTGGTTTGCCTACGACGATGCAGTGTACTTCTTTTTCTTTAATCAGTTCGTGCAAGCGGGCGAAGTCTGCTTCATCAGACTTACGGCGAATCGTTTCTACGCCTTGGGCCGTAATCAGCAGGGCGTCGCTGCAGGCAACGCCTATCGTCTTGGAACCGACGTCGAGTCCTAAAATTCGCATGTTCCTCCTATAAGTTCCGCTGTTTTACGTAGGAACGGACTAATTCTTCGATGAGTTCGTCCCGTTCAATGCGGCGGATATTGCTGCGAGCATTGTTGTGACTCGTAATGTAGGTCGGATCACCGGACAGCAGATAGCCGACGATCTGATTGATCGGATTATACCCTTTTTCTTCCAATGCGTGATAGACATCTTCGAGAATCATGGAGGCAACGGTCTGTTCTTCGCTGCGGTTTTGCATAATCATCGTTTCGTCATTAACTGCCATATTCAATCACATCCTTTTTATTCAATTGGCATGACTGCCAAAAATTTATCCTAATAACGCGCGGACGGCATCGGCACCGGCTTTTAAGGCATCGGCTAATTTTTCCGGTTCTTTGCCGCCGGCCTGGGCCATATCGGGACGGCCGCCGCCGTTACCGCCGGCAGCTTGTGCGGCTGCCTTGATGATCTTACCGGCATGGAGGCCTCGCTTTACGTCGGCTTTGGCGACTTTGCAGACGAAGTTAACTTTATCGTCGTGAACCATCCCCAAGAGGACGACGCCGCTTCCGGCCTTATCGAGGACGGAGTCGGCCAAATCGCGGAGGTTATCCATGGAGTCAGCCTGGGCTTCGGCCGTGATGACCGGGACGCCGCCGATATCTTCCTTGCCGGCTAAGATGCTGTCCATATCAGACATGGCCGCTTCTTTCTTAAGCTGGGCCAATTCTTTTTCGAGGCCCTTGGCCTGAGCGAGGAGGGCTTCTAATTTCGCCGTCGTATCGCCGACTTTGGCTTTGAGCATATCGGCCAACTGCTGCAGTTCACGGGATTCGTTCTTAGCCAGAGCCAAGGCAGCAGCCCCGGTGACGGCTTCGATGCGGCGGACGCCGGACCCGGTACCGGATTCACCGGTAATGCGGAAGGATCCGATGACCGACGTGTTGTCGACGTGGGAACCGCCGCAGAGTTCACAGCTGAAGTCATCGACGGAGACGACGCGGACGACGTCGCCGTATTTTTCACCGAATAAGGCCATGGCGCCCTTTTCTTTGGCGGCGTCGATGGACATTTCTTCGATGGTGACGGGTATGTTTTTGAGGATTTCTTCGTTGACCAGGTTTTCGATGGCATCGAGTTCAGCCTGGGTTACGGGCGAGAAATGAGTGAAGTCGAAGCGCAGGTGATCCGGCGTTACCAAGGAGCCGGCCTGGTTGACGTGGTTGCCCAAGACCTTGCGCAGGGCTGCCTGCAGGAGATGGGTTGCCGTATGGTTGCGGGCCAGGTTGAGATGACGTGTCTGATGAACGGTGACGTCGACGACATCGCCTGTCTGAAGAGTGCCTTCGTCGACGGTTGCAATGAGGTATACCAAGCCGTTAGGCAGGGCCTTGGCATCGGTGACCTGAGCCTTCCCCTTTTCACCGGCGAGGACGCCCGTATCGCCGAGCTGGCCGCCGCCTTCGGCGTGGAAGGGATTGTTGTCGACGATGATCGTCACTTCTTCCCCGGCTTGGGCTGCATCGACTTCGACACCGCCTTTACCGATCATGACGATGGAAGCTTTCGTAGCCGACGGGTCGTTGACCAGTTTCGACTGGTCGAGTTTGGTCGTATCCGGCGTAGCCACTTTAGCCGATACGTCAGCCCGGGCTGCACGGGCCCGTTCCTGTTGTTCCTTCATGGCTGCATGGAAACCTTCGGTGTCGATGGTCATACCGTTTTCACCGGCGATTTCTTCAGTCAGTTCCATAGGGAAGCCGTACGTATCATAGAGTTTGAATACGTCGTCACCGGAGAGGACTTTATTATCACTCTGACTCATCATGTCGTTCAAGAGTTCCATGCCCTGAGCCAGGGTAGCGCTGAATTGTTTTTCTTCCGTATCGATGATTTGTTTGATCAGGTCCTGACGTTCCCGAAGTTCCGGATATTCGTCACCGAGGATGTCCATGACCGTATCGACGAGGCTGCCGAGGAACATGTCGCGGATGCCGAGGAGGCGGCCGAAACGAACGGCACGGCGCAGGATACGGCGAAGGACGTAGCCGCGGCCTTCATTGGACGGCAGGATACCGTCGGAGATCATGACCGTAATGGCCCGGATGTGGTCGGCAATGACCTTCATGGCGACCTTCTGCTGCGGATCGTTGTAATCGCCGTGGCTGATGGCGATTACCTTTTCGATAATCGGGAAGATGAGGTCTGTTTCAAAGTTCGATTCCTTCTGCTGAATGACCGAAGCCAGTCGTTCGAGACCGCAGCCGGTATCGATGTTTTTCTTTTCGAGGGGTTCGTATTTCCCGTCTTTCGTCCGGTTGAACTGGGTGAAGACGAGGTTCCAGATTTCAAGGTAACGGTCGCAGTCACAGCCGACGTTGCAGGTTGGCTGGCCGCAGCCGCGTTCAGGGCCGAGGTCGTAGAAGATTTCGCTGTCCGGACCGCAAGGGCCTTCGCCGATTTCCCAGAAGTTGTCGTCGAATTTAAAAATCCGTTCGTCGGCAAGACCGATCATATTATGCCAGTAATCATAGGCTTCTTTATCATCGGGATAAATGGTAACGTATAATTTGCTCTTGTCCAGTTCGAGTACTTCTGTTAAAAATTCCCAAGCCCAGGAAATCGCTTCTTTTTTGAAATAGTTGCCGAACGAGAAGTTGCCCAGCATTTCAAAAAAGGTATGGTGACGGGCCGTGCGGCCTACGTTGTCGATGTCCCCGGTGCGGATGCACTTCTGGCTCGTCGTAACGCGGTACGACGGCGGGACGAGTTTGCCCGTAAAGTACGGTTTGAGCGGTGCCATGCCGGCGCCGATGAGGAGCAGGCTGGGGTCATTTTCCGGAATGAGGGGAAAACTGTGCAGGATCAGATGTTCCTTGCTCTTAAAAAATTGTAAATAGGCCTTGCGGATTTCATTACCCGTCATGTACTTCATAGTTAAAAACACTCCCTCTACATATCTTTCTATATGGGAAAATTATACGCTCATTTCCCCCGGTTCGGCAACCTTTTGACGATAAAAATCTCAAGGACTGCCGTATAAGGAATGGCTAGAGACGACTTGTTCCCTAGCCATTACATCTTATTTTCGGACTCTGGTAGCGCCGACGTAGCGCGACGACCAGTAGCCGCTGTCTAAACTGTCTACGCGGATACCACCGCTGCTGGTAGCGCTGATGAAGTTGTTGTCGCCGACATAGATTCCGGTGTGGGATACACCCGGTTCATACGTCGTAAAGAAAACTAAATCGCCCGGCATGAGGTCCGTACGGCGAACACGCTGACCGACTTCGTACTGCTGATCGGCCATACGCGGAAGTTCAATGCCGTTATGGGAAAAGACATACTTGGTAAATCCCGAGCAGTCAAAACCATCGGGCGTGTTTCCTCCAAATACGTAGGGAACGCCCAGGTACTGGTACGCTGAATTGACCAGTTTATTCCCAAAGGCATCACCGCCGCCAAAGTGTTTATATTTCGATACGGCCTTGTCATTGACCTTGATAGCTTGTGCTTTCTTAGCGACTGGGGGATTATTCTTGGGTGGATTGGCAGGTAACATGGACCGACTGCCTGTCAGGAGATAATAGGTCCAGCCGCCAACGTCGCCGCTGACCTGGATTTTCTTATCTTTCTGATATTTCGACACGGCCTTAGCCGTTTCTTTCGTATATACACCACTGACATTGACCTTGTAGCCCTGGCTGCGCAGTCCCTGCTGAACAGCGCGGACTTGATCGCCCCGACTGCCGACGGTCAGCGTCGAAGCAGCCAGTGCCGGCAAAGCCGTACATACGAAAAGGGCAGTCAATATACACACCTTACTGTGTTTTCTCCACATAAAAACTCCTCTCTGTCTCGAAGTCCATACAACGCAAAGGCATTTATGGTTCTTTTCGTTGACCCAGTTCGGCACGCAGCCAATACAGGGGCCTGTGTTTTACCTCTTCAAAGATACGTCCTATATACTCTCCGATGACACCGATAAAAATGAGCTGGATGCCGCTGAACAGGCATTGGACGATCATCATCGTCGTCCATCCCGGTACGACCTTGCCCACTAAATTACTGTAAACGACATGCAGGATCAGAAGTAAACTTAAAATTCCGCTCAACATGCCGATGTAAAAGGAAACCCGTAAGGGTATTTTCGAATAAGCCATGATTCCATCTAAAGCAAAATGGAGCATTTTGCGCATGGAAAATTTTGAACTGCCGGCGTAGCGTTTAGGGGCTACAAAACGAACGAAGGTCTGGTTATAACCGATATCCCCGATAAGGCCGCGGATAAAACGGTCGTGTTCGCGAAATTGTTTAAATGTTTCCAAAACCCTTCGGTCAAGGAGGCGGAAATCAGAGCCGCCAGGCGTAATGTGAACGGGTGACACGGCATTCAAGACGCGATAGTACCATTTGGACGTCTGTTTCTTGAGAAAGCCTGCGTCGTCGGTGGCTTCGCGAATCGTCTGCACGACGTCGCTGCCGTCACGCCATTTTTGAACCAGGTCGGGAATCATTTCCGGCGGATGTTGTAAATCACCGTCCATGGTGATAATCGCATTGCCGCGGGCATGGTCCATTCCACAGGTAATGGCCAGTTGATGCCCGAAATTGCGAGCCAGGATAAAGGCCCGGACGTGTTCGTCCTCTTGGGCCAACCGACTGAGAATAAGGGGCGTAGCATCCTTAGAACCGTCGTCTACAAAGATGAGTTCATAATCCATATCGAGTGTCGCTGCGGCTTTCGTCGCCTCCATATAGAACTTCTCGATATTCGGCTGTTCGTTATATACAGGAACGACAATCGACAGTAATTGCCCTTCCGTCCCTCTTTCTTCTAAATTCAATTATATCATCCCAATATTTTTATTGTCAAAACCGGCAAGTCCTGCGTTTTGGTACCAGGGTTGCCAAGAAGTCACTGATTTCGGATCGTGAAGCGTAACCAATGATTCGTTTAAGCGGTTTACCGTCTTTAAAAAACAATAGCGTCGGAACGGCCATGATTTCATATTTTTCAGCAAGCGCACGGTGATTGTCAACGTTGACCTGTACGACACTGACGGCGTCGCCAAAGCGAGCAGCCGCTTGTCTGACTTCGGAATGAACCATCTTGCACGGTCCGCACCAAGGTGCCCAGAAATCGACGACGACGATGCCCGGCTGATGAAAGACTTTTACTGAAAAATCGGAATCACTGTCAAGCGACACGATTGCCATAATTACCTAACCTCCTGTCTAGCCGATAATAAATCACACTAATTATATCAAAAAACACCGCGATTTTCCAGTAAAATCGCGGTGTATCTCGTGTCAACAAGAAAAATTTTATATATTTTTAAGGCTGATTCGTGAAGGCTTGGAGCCGGCTGAAGAGATTTTTAGCCAAGGGACCGAAGCCTTCGCTTTTTAAAGACGAGTAAGCCAGGGCCGGGTGGCCCGTCGGAAAGAGCTTATTCAATTGGGCCAGGTTACGTTGTTTTTCATTAGCCTTCAGTTTATCGGCCTTGGTCCCGACGATCTGCAGGGGCACGCCGGACGACGCCAGCCATTCATAGGCTTCGCGGTCGATGGCAAGGCCGGGATGGCGCAGGTCGACGAGGAGGCACAAGACGCAGAGGTTTTCAGAACCCGTGACGTATTCACTGATGAAGGCACTCCAGCGGTCGCGGTTCTTACCGCCCGTCTTGGCAAAGCCATAGCCCGGAAGGTCGACCAGGAAAAAGGGCAGGCGCTGCTCCCCTTCTTCTTCATCGCGGCACCGCAGGGCGGCCTTAAAATAGTTGATGGTCTGGGTCTTCCCCGGCGCACCGCTGACCCTGGCCAGGCCGCGGTGGCGGCAGAGTGAATTGATCAGGCTCGACTTTCCGACGTTGGAGCGGCCGAGAAAGGCCACTTCCGGAAGGCCGTCCGTCGGATATTGATCGCGGCGTACAGCCGTTGCCGCATACTCGGCCTGAATGATATCGAAGGAGGCCATCAGGACTTCACCAGTGCCTGAGCCAGCACTTCATCCATGTGGTGGACGAATACGAACTTGACGTCGTCCTGAACAGACTGGGGCACGTCGACCATGTCTCGGCGGTTCTGTTCCGGCAAGAGGATTTTTTTAATGCCTGCCCGGTGGGCGGCAATGACTTTTTCTTTAATGCCGCCGACGGGAAGGACGGTCCCGCGCAGGGTAATTTCACCGGTCATAGCCACGTCATGGCGGACCGCTTTGCCGGTCAGGGCCGACGTAATGGCCGTAGCCATGGTAATCCCGGCAGACGGACCGTCTTTGGGGATGGCCCCTTCGGGCAGGTGGATGTGAAGATCGGTCTTGGTATAGAAATCTTCGGCCAGTCCCAAGGCTTCGGCACGGCTGCGGATATAGGTGACGCCGGCTTCGGCCGATTCTTTCATGACACTGCCGAGTTGTCCCGTGAGCATCAAGCGTCCCCGGCCTTTGACGGCTACGGCTTCCGTTTCCAGGACTTCGCCGCCGACCTGAGTCCAGGCCATGCCGGTGACGATGCCGACTTCGTCGTCTTTATGAACCGTGTCGGGCAGGAATTTTACCGGCCCTAAGAGTTTTTCCAAGTTCTTGACCGATACACTGAGCGGCACTTCATCGTTCATGAGCAGGGATTTCCCGATGCGGCGGCAAACGGTACCGATCATCTTTTCTAAGCGGCGGACACCCGATTCGCGGGTGTACCCGGAGATGATGCGGCGCAGGACGGCATCGGAGAATTTAGCCTGGCTGGCCTTAAGGCCATTTTCCTTAATCTGTTTCGGTACCAGGTATTTTTTCGCAATCTGGACTTTTTCATCTTCCGTATAACTCGTGAAGTCGATGATTTCCATGCGGTCCATCAAAGGCCTCGGAATATTGCTGAGAACGTTGGCCGTCGTGATCCAGAATACCTTGGACAAGTCAAAAGGAAGTTCCAGGAAATGATCGCTGAAGGTATGGTTCTGTTCCGGATCGAGGACTTCGAGGAGTGCCGACGACGGATCGCCGCGCATATCGGCCGTCATCTTATCGATTTCATCGAGGAGGAAGACCGGATTCTTGACGCCGGCCTGTTTCATGCCGCTAAGGATGCGGCCCGGCAAAGCTCCGATATAGGTCCGGCGATGGCCGCGGATTTCAGCTTCATCGCGGACGCCGCCTAAGGAGACGCGGACGTATTTACGATTCATGGCTTTGGCAATGGACCGGGCGATACTGGTCTTCCCCGTTCCCGGAGGGCCGACGAAGCAAAGAATCGGTCCCTTGAGGCTGTGAGTCAGCTGTTTTACCGCCAAGTATTCGATGATGCGGTCTTTGACCTTATTCAGACCGTAATGGTCTTCGTCAAGGACCTTCTGGGCTTCATTGAGGTCCAGTCGGTCTTTCGTTTCCTTCTTCCACGGAAGGGCCATAGCCAAGTCGAGATAGGTCCGGATGATCGCCGATTCGGCCATCATGGGCGGCATGGAATCGAGGCGGTCCGTTTCTTTGAGCAGGGCCTTTTCGATGTCTGTGTCCAGTTTCATCTTCTTGATCTTATCACGGAGTTCCTGGACTTCCGTATCCTTATCGACCTTGTCCCCCAGTTCATCGTGGATGGCTTTGATTTTTTCGCGCAGATAGTATTCTTTCTGCTGCTGGTCCATCTTGCCGCGGACTTCGCGGTTTAACTTCGATTCGAGGTTGGCAATGTCGACTTCTGTATCGAGGAGGGATCCGATGCGGCGCAGACGGGCTTCGACGTCGGTCATTTCCAGAATCTGCTGGCGGATGACCAATTTCAAGGGAAGCTGGGACGCTGCATAGTCGGCCAAGACGCCCGGTTCTTCGATGCTCTTGGCAATTTCGCTGGCTTCTTCGCCGTCGCGAAGCTTATCGAGCCAATCGAGGAGGCGCTTGAGGATGACCCGGCGCAAGGCTTCTTCTTCCGTCGCATTGCGGCTGACTTCAGCTACCTTAATGGCAGCACCTTCGAGATAGCCTGCTTTCTGAGAAAAGCCCTGCATGCGGACGCGGGAAATCCCGTTGACCAAGATGCGGACCAAACCGCCCGGCATGCGCAGGAATTGTTCGATCTTCACGACGCAGCCAATGGTATAGACGTCGTCAAAACCGGGATTGTCTTCGTTTTCATCGACCTGGGTCGCCACTAAGAGCTGGCGGTCATGCTCCATAGCATAGTCGACAGCAGCCAGGGACGTATCCCGACCGATGTCGATATGACTGACCAGATTGGGGTAGACGACGAGGCCGCGAAGGGGTACAAAAGGCAAAGACAGAATATCGCGTTCATCCATGACAATGTTTTCTTCCATATTTTCACCTTCTTCTATTGAAAAATAAAACTCATTTCCGGTTTAAGAAATGAGTTTTATCATACCACTATATCATTTTGCCTCTTTCAAAACGAGATCCGGCTCAGCGCCTTCTTTGACGCAGGCATCCGTAACAACGCATTTTTCAACGTCATCGCGGCTCGGTACGTCAAACATGACATCGAGCATGATCCGTTCGATGATCGAGCGAAGTCCGCGGGCACCGGTATTGCGCCGCAGCGCTTCCTTGGCAATGGCCTGCAGAGCGTCCGGCGTAAATTCGAGATCTACGTCATCCATGGACAGCATCTTCTGATACTGTTTGACCAGGGCGTTCTTGGGCTCTGTGAGGATATGTACCATCGCTTCTTCATCGAGAGGATTGAGTGTAACCAAAACGGGCAGACGGCCGATCAATTCAGGAATGAGGCCGAACTTCTGGAGGTCCGTCGGGATGATGTCCCGCAGGAGGGATTCCATAGAGTGTTCGTCCTTGGTCTGAATGTCAGCGCCAAAGCCCATGTTTTTATCCGTCGTCCGGCTTAAGATGGTCTTATCGATACCGTCAAAAGCACCGCCGCAGATAAAGAGGATGTTCGTCGTATCGATTTGCAGCATTTCCTGATGAGGATGCTTGCGCCCGCCCTGAGGCGGAACGCCGGCGACAGTCCCTTCGAGGATTTTTAAAAGGGCCTGCTGGACACCTTCACCGGATACGTCGCGGGTAATCGACGGGTTTTCTGATTTACGGGCAATCTTGTCGATTTCGTCGATATAGATGATGCCTCGTTCGGCTTTGGCAATATCGTAGTCCGCAGCCTGAATCAGTTTGAGCAGGCAGTTTTCGACGTCTTCACCGACATAGCCGGCTTCGGTCAAACTCGTCGCATCGGCAATGGCAAAGGGAACGTCGAGGAGCCGCGCCAAAGTCTGAGCCAACAGGGTTTTACCACTCCCTGTTGGGCCGACCATGACGATATTTGATTTTTGGAGTTCTACGTCACCGGAAACGGCCGTCGAATTGGTCTGAAGCCGTTTGTAATGGTTGTAAACGGCGACGGACAAGGTCTTCTTGGCAGCTTCCTGGCCGATGACGTATTCATCGAGGGTTGCCTTGATTTCATGCGGCGTCGGCAAGTCCTTCAATTCGAACTCTTCTGTATCTTCCGTCTTTTCTTCTTCGATGATGTGCTGCGCTACAGAAACGCATTCATCGCAGATGTAGACGCCGGGACCGGCAATGAGTTTCTGTACTTCGTCCTGAGGACGGCCGCAGAAACTGCAGCGCGGTTCATCATGCTTATCGTTCATGTAATTTCCTCCTGTCCTATTTCGTTTCATGAGTCAACGGGCGGGACAGGATTTCATCGATGAGACCGTAAGCTTTTGCATCTTCAGCCGTCAGGAAGTTGTCCCGTTCCGTATCCTTTTGGATGACGTCCACAGGCTGTCCTGTGTGTTTCGACAAGAGGCCGTTTAATTCTTCACGCATGCGCAGGATTTCGCGGGCATGGATTTCGATTTCCGTCGCCTGGCCCTGGACACCGCCTAAGGGCTGGTGAATCATGACCTGGGAATGAGGCAGGGCAAAACGCTTGCCTTTGGCGCCGGCTGTCAGGAGGACAGAAGCCATGCTGGCAGCGGATCCGACGCAGATGGTCGATACGTCCGGTTTGATATACTGCATGGTATCATAGATAGCCATGCCGGCCGTAACGACGCCGCCGGGGCTGTTGATATATAAGTGAATATCCTTGTCAGGATTTTCGGCTTCTAAAAAGAGGAGCTGGGCGATGATGCTGTTGGCAACGGTATCATCGATGGGGCCGCCGAGAAAGACGATGCGGTCTTTTAACAGGCGGGAATAAATATCGTAACTACGTTCACCCTGCGCCGTCTGTTCAACGACGATAGGTACATACATATTTGTCAAAACAAACACCTCCGGATGACGCGTTTCCGGTATTAGTCTTCAGCCTTTGCAGGTTCTTCAGCTTTTGCTTCTTCTTTCTTGTCTTCGTTGGTGTCGACAGCGTTGCTCAAGATGAAGCTGGCTGCTTTTTTACGGCCAACAGACTGAACCAACATGGGAACGCGGTGTTCTTTCAAAATAATCTTATAAACTTCTTTCGGATCGGCACCGAAGTTCTGAGACATGGTGATGATTTCAGCCTGGAGATCGATGTCTTTTACTTCGATGTTTTCCGCTTTCGAGATGGCTTCGAGGACGAGGTCCATCTTGACGTTTTCTTTAGCAGGTTCGGCATAGCTTTCTTTGAGCTTGTCCATATCCTGGTTCATGTATTTGAGATAGTCGTCGAGGTTCATGCGCTGCGTTTCGAGCTTAACCGACAGTTCTTCGATCATCTGATCGATTTTGTCGTCGACCATGACCTGCGGGATATCTACTTCAGCGTTGTTGACGACAGTCTGCAAAACTTCGGCATTGAATTTTTCCAAAGCCTGGTAGGAGGCTTTCGATTCAAGGCGTTTGCGGATGTCGGCTTTGAGATCGTCGACGCTTTCAAATTTGCCGGCTTCTTTGGCAAATTCGTCGTCGATAGCCGGGAGTTCGCTGCGTTTTACGTCGTTGATTTTAACGGCGAAGACGGCTTCTTTACCGGCCAGGGATTTTTCAAAGTAGTCTTCCGGGAAAGTAACTTTGACGTCTTTTTCATCGCCGGCTTTGCTGCCGATGAGCTGATCTTCAAAGCCCGGAATGAAGCTGCCGGAGCCGATCTGGAGCGGGTAGGACTTGCCTTCGCCGCCTTCAAATGCGACGCCGTCGACGGTGCCTTTGAAGTCGATGACAGCAAAGTCGTCTTTTGCGATTTCCGTGCCTTCCGGAGCGACAACTAATTTAGCGTGCTGTTTCTGGAGGTTAGCCAATTCTTTGGCAACGTCTTCATCGCTTACGTTTACCTTATCTTTGGCAACTGCAATGCCTTTATATTCGCCGAGTTTGACTTCCGGTTTCTTAGTGACCGTAGCTTCAAAGACGACGTCTTTTCCGTTTTCGTCAGAGATAACGTTCAATTCCGGTTCCGTTACGGGAACGATGCCTTCCTGATCGAGGGCGTCGCTGTACGCTTTATTGGCAATGGCTTCAAAAACTTCCTGTTTGACAGCATCTTTGCCTAAGAAGCTTTCCAGTACCATGCGCGGTGCCTTGCCTTTACGGAAGCCCGGGATATTTACGCGGCTTGCCAAGTTTTTGCAAGCGGCTGCGGCCTGTTTGGAAGCGTCTTTCGCAGGCACTTCGATGCGCAGGGTCACTTTGTGCTGGTCTACTTCGTTTACTGTTACGTTCATTCTAAGTATGTCCTCCTTATGGGCCGGTACAGCCCTTAATATCTCTAAAATACCATATTACGCTCTACATCATAACACAACTTTACTTTTTTTACAATATATGAGAATAAAGGACGCCGCGCACAGCGTCCTTTATTACCCTGTTTTCTATTCCTCTCCCCCTCTTTATCCTTCGTCGAGGGGTACGACTTTGTATTCGAATCAGCGAAGCTGGCAGCCGAACTTTTCTTCGAGGTCTTTTACGATGGCATTGACCGGTTCGGTGATATCGGCATCGGTCAAGGTTCCTTCTTCGGAACGGAAGACAAGGGCGTAAGCCAGGCTCTTATAGCCTTCGGGGACCTGTTTGCCCGTGTACATATCGAAGAGGCGGACGTCTTCCAAGTAGTCGCCGCCGTCTTCTTTAATGACGCGGACGATATCGGCGTTGGCCGTCCCTACCGGTGCCAGGAAGGCCAAGTCGCGGCTCGAAGCCGGGAATTTGGCGACCTTGTGGTAATCGGGCAAGAGGCTGACGTACGGCATGACGGCATCCATGTGCATTTCAAAGAGGTAGACCGGACCGGCGACGTCGTAGTTATCCATGGCTTTAGGATGGAGTTCGCCGAAGTCGCAGAGGACCTTGCCGTCTTTGACGTAGCGAGCGGCTTTTCCCGGATGGAGGGGCGCCCAGTCGGATACTTCAAGGTCGGCCTGAACGCCGAGGCCTTCGAGGATGGCTTCGACCATGCCCTTTACGTCATAGAAATCGTAATTTTCAGCCTTGCCGGGCCAGGAGTTATCCGTCCGCTGACCGTAGAGGAGGCCTGCGACGCAATCTTCCTGTTCGGGAAGTTCCGTGAGCGGCAGTTGTTTGGGACGATAAACGGGAGCGATTTCATAGATACCGACGGAGGCGTTCTTTACGGCCTGATTGCGAACCAATACATCCATCAAAGTCGGGATGAGGGTCGTCCGCATGAGGGGGAAATCTTCTGTGATCGGGTTGAGGATGGGAACGGCCTGATAGACCGGGTCGCTTTCGGTAAAGAGCAGCTTTTGGAGCTGGTCGGGATGCATGAAGCTGAAGGTTACCGTTTCGTTGAGGCCGGCCCGGCTGAGGATTGTCGAAATCCGTTCGTTGACTTCGTGGCGGAAGCCCGTTTCCCCTTTTGAAATCGGAGCGGCCGGACGAGTAGAGGGAATGTTTTCATAGCCGTAGATGCGGGCGACTTCTTCGGCGATGTCGGACATTTCCGTGCAGTCGCCGCGGTAGCTGGGAACGACAGCCGTAAGGGCTGCGCCGTCTTTTTCAATGCCGAACTGGAGGCGTTCCAACAAGTCGATCATGTCGGCTTCGGGAATGTCCGTGCCCAAGAAGGCGTTGATTTTAGCCGCCGAAAAAGCAATGCGTCTTACAGCCGGTTTATTCGGGTATACGTCGACAATGCCTTTGGCTACGTCGCAGGCTCCCATTTCCTGGAGGAGCTGAGCGCAGCGATTGATGGAATTGATGCAGCTGTCCGAATCGAGTCCTCGTTCAAAGCGGCCCGACGCTTCCGAGCGAAGGCCGAGCATGCGGCCCGTATGGCGGATATTGGAACCTTTGAAGGAGGCGCATTCGAGGATGACCGACGTCGTATCTTTGGTGACTTCCGAATCGAGGCCGCCCATGATGCCGGCAATGCAGCAGGCTTTTTCCGGGTCGGCAATGACCAGCATGTCGTCGGTCAAGGTGCGGTCCGTATCGTCGAGGGTCTTCATTTCTTCCCCGTCTTTGGCGCGGCGGGCGATGAGATGGTGGTCGGCGACCTGGTCGTAGTCATAAGCATGGAGGGGAATCCCCAATTCGATCATGGTGTAGTTGGTGGCATCGACGACGTTATTAATCGGGCGAACGCCGTATTTACGCAGGCGCTGCTGCATCCACAAGGGCGAGTTGCCGATTTTGACGTTGAGCAAAAGGCGTGCCGTATAGCGGCTGCACAGTTCTTCGTCGTCGATAGAAATCTTGACTTTGCCGTCGATGGGCGTATCGCATTCCTTGACGGAGATTTCCGGGTAACGGGCTTCTTTTCCGCTGAGGGCGGCGAATTCACGGGACAAGCCGACCATGGAGAAGCAGTCGGCGCGGTTGGCCGTCAATTCATATTCATAGACGACGTCGCGGACCTGCATGTATTCGGCAGCATCGACGCCAAGGGGCGTATCAGCGGGCAGGATCCAGATGCCTTCTTTTTCTTCCGGCAGGAGCAGGCTGTCATCAAAGCCGAATTCGTGGGCCGAGCAGAACATGCCGTTAGAGAGGACGCCGCGCAGCTTCGAGCGCTTGATTTTGGTACCGCCCGGCAGATGGGCGCCGTGGACGGCGACAGGCACGATTTGGCCGACGCGGACGTTGGTCGCAGCCGTAACGATTTGGAGCTGTTCAGCGCCCATGTCGACCTGGCAGACGACGAGTTTATCGGCGTCCGGATGGCGGTCGATCTGAAGGATTTTACCGGTCATTACTTTTTTGATGTCCCGTCCCCAATATTCAACTTGTTCGACAGGAATACCGGCCATCGTTAATTTATCTGCAAAAGCCTGCGGGTCTTGATTCATATCGACGTCGACATACTCTTGCATCCATGTTAAAGAACTTTTCATTATCTTTTCCCTCCCGAAACTAGAACTGGTTCAAGAACCGCATATCGTTTTCATAGAACAGACGCAGGTCGTCGATGCCGTATTTCAGCATGGCAATACGTTCGACGCCCATGCCGAAGGCAAAACCCGTGACGACGGCCGGATCGTAGCCGTTCAGCCGCAGGACATTGGGGTTTACCATGCCGCAGCCGAGGATTTCCAGCCAGCCCGTATGGGAGCAGACACGGCAGCCTTCACCACCGCACATGACGCAGGAAATATCGACTTCAGCACTCGGTTCTGTAAAGGGGAAGTAGCTGGCACGGAAGCGGACTTTCGTGTCTTCGCCGAAGATGTCGCGAAGGAAGTCTTCGAGCATGCCCTTGAGGTCGGAGAAACGGATGTTCTTATCGATGATCATGCCTTCCATCTGATGGAAGACCGGCGAATGAGTCGCATCGTAGTCGCAGCGGTATACCTTGCCGGGAGCGATGATTTTAAAGGGTTCATTGGGTTTATGGGACTGAAGGGTCCGGGCCTGCATCCCTGACGTATGGGTTCTGAGGAGGATGTTGTCGGTGATATACATCGAGTCCTGCATATCCCGTGCCGGGTGATCTTCGGGCAGGTTGAGGCACTGGAAGTTATAGTAGTCCGATTCGATATCGGTCCCTTCGACGATGGAAAAGCCCATGCGCAGGAAGGAGTCTTCCATGAGGCGCAGGGTCTGATGAAGGGGATGTTCGTGGCCCGTCACCGGTTTACGTCCCGGCAGGGTGATGTCGATCTTTTCCGATTCGATTTTCGCGGCCAATTCCTTGGCTTTGACTTCTTCTAGTTTAGCCTTTAACTGTTCTTCAATGGCATTTCGTGCCGTATTGACTAACTGGCCGACTTTTGGCCGATCTTCCTTGGAAAAGTTTTTCATTTCCTTCATAATCGCCGTCAGTTCCCCTTTTTTCCCCAGGAACTTGACGCGGATATCTTGGATATCCTGCAAATGTTCGCTCTTGGCGAGTTCTTCCATTACGGCCGTTTTAATAGCCTCAATCTTGTCATTGATCATGGTTTTCCTCCTACTGGCAAGGTACATAAAAAATAGACTCCCGCCCCCTAAGGGGCGAAAGTCTTATCCGCGGTACCACCCTACTTGATTCTCTCATATCCTGTAACGGGAATACCCGTCCTGCCTACTCCGTTCAGCAGGAGACTCTAAAGTGAACGCATGAAGCTTCCGTTACCGGGTTCTCAATCACGGCCCGGATTTCCTGTAAACGGAAGTGCCTTCATGCCCTCTTTATCATCGTCATAATAAATCGCTATTCAATTCACGATACATTGTATCAGTAAAGTGTCTTATTGGCAATAACTAAGCGTTGAATCTGGTTGGTGCCTTCATAGATCTGCATGATCTTGGCATCGCGCATGTATTTTTCAACGGGGTATTCCTTGATGTAACCGTACCCGCCCATAACCTGAACGGCGTCGGTCGTAACCTGCATGGCGACATCGGAAGCGTTGCATTTGGCAATGGCAGCTTCACGGCTGAAGTCCATGCCCTGATCCTTCATCCAGCAAGCACGGTGGACGAGGAGGCGAGCCCCTTCGACCTTCATGGCCATATCGGCGATCATAGCCTGGACCATCTGGAAAGAAGCAATCGGTTTGCCGAACTGTACGCGAACCTTGGCGTATTCACAGCAAGCACGGAATGCCGCTTCAGCAATACCGACGGAAACGGCTCCGACGAAGGGCCGAGCGGCATCGAGGGTTGCCATGGCGATGCGGAAACCGCTGCCTTCGCGGCCGAGACGGTCTTCGACAGGAACGAAGCAGTTGTCAAAAATGAGTTCCGTCGTGTTGGACGCACGGATGCCCATCTTATTTTCTTCTTTACCGATCGTAAAGCCCGGCGTGCCCTTGCGGACGATGAACGGCGTAAGGCCGCGAATACCGCCGGTTTTGCGGGTATTGGCAAAAACGACAAAGATTTCAGCCAAACCGCCGTTGGTAATGAAGCACTTAGTACCATTCAAGAGATAGCCTTTGCCGTCTTCCGTCTTGGTAGCCCGTGTCGATACGGAGCCTGCATCGGAGCCGGTTCCCGGTTCCGTCAGGGCAAAAGCAGCCAGGTTGTCTTCATTGATGACGTCAAAATAGCGTTTCTTCTGATCGTCGTTGCCGGCCAAGATGACCGGATACGAAGCCAGTGCATTGGCAGCTACCGTCGTAGCAACGCCGCCGCAGCCTTTAGCTAATTCTTCATAAACACCAGCAATGGTAATGGCATCCAGTCCGGCTCCACCAAATTCTTCCGGAATAGCGACGCCCAATAGTCCCTGTGCTGCCAATTTTTCCAAAAGCCCTTCATGGAGCTTTCCCGTTTCATCCATTTCTGCAGCGTAGGGGACGATTTCTTTTTGCACCAAGTCGCGGACGACTTTGATGATATCTTTCTGTTCGTCGTTATAAGCAAAATCCATCTTGTACTAACCAACCTTCCCTGTAATACGTGAATATCATATTAATCGATTTTTTTTAAAATGTAAAAAGACGACCGCCCTTTTACAATGAGACTACCGTCGGCATCGCGGCATTCACATTCGACGACAATCGTATTTCGGCCGTGATGGAGAACCTGTCCGATTCCGGTAATGTGCTCGCCGCTGTTGACACTGCGAATGTAGTTCATATTGATTTCCAAGGTCGTAACCTGAAAACCCATCGTCCGGCAGGCCATCCCCATAAGGGTATCACAAAAGGCTGCCAGGACACCGCCTGAGGCAATATTACGATAATTACAAATGTGGCGGCTAACGTCAAAGCCGACGCGGACGCGGCCGACAGCTACCGTTTCAATGGTGCAGGGCATGCTCTTGAAATACGGCGTTTTGGCATAAATGCCTTCGATGATGGCATGCATTCTGGCAGAGTCGGACAGGCCGACACCAGTTCTTGGCTCATCCATGGTCCGTACCTCCTTGTTCTTCGCCGCCGTACGGGCCGGTCACGAAGAAGGTTCCCTTCCCATGCGCTAAGTAGCGATTGTCATCATCGTAAAAATCACAAAGAGCGACCATCGTCGTGCGGCCGTTGTGAATGATCTTTGCTTCGGCACGGATGACTGTATCGGCAAAGGCCGGGCGAAGATAGTTCATGCCCAGATCCAAGGTCAGGACCGCCTTGCCGTGGACAGCACAGGCAGCTTCCATCGCCGAGTCGGCCATGGAGTACAACACACCGCCGTACATCGTACCGTTGGGATTATCCCATTTTGAGCCCTTATTCTCAAAGGTGAGAACAGTACACTCCTGTTCAGCCTTGGCTACATGGAACTGCATAAAGGTATCAAAAGGATTTCTTTGAATCTCATGCTCTAACCATTCGCGATCCATTATGACTCCACTCCTTAGGCTAATACATAAATCCCTTATATTTTACTATACGAATAATCATCCGTCAAACAAAAAACGACTATTTATGCCCCTTAAACTGAACTTTAAGAACGGGAAAAAATAAGGTCCCGCATAGCGGCACGAGCCTTTATGCGAGACCTTATCACTGTGACATGCCTGACCTGGTCTTTACCCCCACACTCGCCTGCCGGGACCCTTGCTCATAGACTGTTGTCCCCCACTAATAGTCCTCTCGCGTTTTATGACGCGGCAGGTCTTACTTCTAGGCCGCACTATGATCAGTACCGCTTTGGGCACCTTACGTGGATCGCTTCGTCTGCGACTGACATCGACTTTCAACCACAGCACATGTCATTGATACATTATACGGGACAGGCTGACAAATTGTCAACGTTAGAACTTATAGCCCATACCGACCTGCCAGCCGCGGACGTCGTCATCATAGTTGTCGACATCGACGCTGCTGCGGCGATATTTGAGGTGAGCGTCCCATTCCGGCGTAATGTCGTAGCCGACGCCGATTTCATAGGTATTGACGTCATCGCCGACACCGATGGAAGCAAAGCCCTGCCAACGTTCAGAAATAGGAACCTGGCCGCGTACACCGACCTGGTAGCCGTAGGATTTTTTCGTGTTGTACGTATCGGTCTTAACGTAAGAAGCACCGGCATAGGCCGAAAGGTATTCCGTCAGGCGGTAATTGCCGACGAGATAATTTTCGTTGATCTTGTCGGAATCGTCGCCTTTCGTATAGTTGTTGATGTACTGGATATTCCAACGATCGTTCAGGACGTAGGTGACGTCGCCACCGGTAAAGCGGCTGTCGGCATCGCCGTGGCCTTCTTTTTGGTCAAATCCATAGTTGATGTTGGCTTTCAAATCACCGGGCTGCTCGTTTTTGATAGGGGCTGCCCACGCTGCTGACGTAATGGCAAATGCTGCCAATGTCGCCGTTAAAATAAATTTTTTCATGACATGACACCTCCAAATAGAATTCCTTTAAAGTACATTTATGATCTTCCATAATAGCGGCTCAGGAGTTCTTCGCCTGCGGCGATGACCTGGCTCATGGGAATCACCGAAATACCTTTATAGTTACCTTCGCGGATAATTTTCTTCATGCTCTTGCCGACTTCATAATGGTCCGTCGATTCGAGTACGATGGCCCGGTCCGTATAGGGACCGTAGAGCTTGGGATTGCTCGGCCCGTAGAGGGCGACCAAGGGCACCCGTTGGCTGACGGCGATGTGCATGGGGCCGCTGTCATTAGTGATGAACAGGGAGCAGCGGCGGATGGCCGAGGCCAATTCACCGATGGTAAACTGACCGGTAGCGACGATAGGTTTCGAAGCCATCTCCCCCGTCGCTTCCTTCACCATATCGAGATCCATGTCGCCTCCGAAGAAGACGCACTTGAAACCCCGGCGGCCAAGGTAATCGGCGACGGCAGCAAATCGTTTGGCCGGCCACCGCTTCTGAGGAACGGCACTGCCGATGTTGAAGCCGATCAGGCTGTCTGCCGGCGAGACGCCGTGGGATTCATAAAAGGCGGCGGCCTTGTCATCCCAGGCCTTTGAAGTCGGGAACTGCAGCCCGTCGCTTCGATAGTCGTCAATGCCGAGCTGGGCCAGGACGTTGATGTACATATCGGCGGCGTGGAGATGGATGCGGTCCAGCCGCGTATAGCGGTTCATCAGCGGACGGGCCAGAAAATGACTCATGCCGACGAATTTCTTAGCTTGAATGGCGGCCGCCAAAAAGGACGTCCGTTCATTGGGATGCAGGTTGATCAAAATATCATAGTGCTGTTGATGCAGGCGGCGGCCGATATGCCACAAAGCGCTGACCGAGTTGTCCTTCCCCTTCTTATCGACGGTGATGACATGATCGATATCGGGGTTATAGCGGACGACGTCGGCAACTTTTTCGTCGACGACGAGGGTGATATCAGACCCCTGGGCATGACGGCGCAGGACCTGCAGAAAGGGCGTGATGAGAATGAGATCGCCAAGATGCATGAGAAAGGTGACAATTATTTTTTTCTTGCGTAAATTAATCATGGTTCCACCTTCTTCAGTACCTCTTCAAAAAGGTTCCACACCGCATCGACGGTAATCCGGGCCATGCAGTCCGGATCGTCGACGAGAGGTTCTTCCGGCGTGGCTTTCGACGTCGGCGAAATGACGAGATGGATATAAGCGCTGTCCTGTCCTCCATAAGGTCCGGTCCGTTCAGGAGACGTAGTGCCAAAAAGGGCGATGAGCTCCTTTTTGAGGGCATTGGCGATGTGAAGGGGCCCCGTGTCGGCACTGAGATAAACCAGACTTTCATCGATGGCCGCCATGAGTTGGCGAAGATTGGTCTTGCCGGTATAATCAAAAACCAGCCCCGACGCATCCTGTTCTTTAAGCCGGCGGCCTTTCTCCCGATCGTCACTGCCGCCTAAAACGACAGCTGACAGGCCCTTATCGGTCAGGCGCTTTAAAAAGCGGCTCCAATGGTCAAGAGGCCATTCTTTAACATTCCAGCGAGCACCGGGAACGACGGCGATATAAGGCCCTTTGAGGCCGTCTTGCAAAAGGCGATGACGCCAGGCCTCCTTCTCTGCCGTAATATCCGGCAGGGGAAAAACCAAGTCGTCAACACGGCCGCCTAAGGCCCGAATCGTATCGAGGTAGCGCTCGATGACGTGGTCGTATTTATGAGCCCCGACCAGGCCTTTGCTGACTAAAAAGCTTCCTTCACGCATTTCCCAATAGCCGTATTTCTCTTTGGCTCCGCTGAGGAAGGCAACGATGGCGCTTTTGGCCAAGCCCTGCAGATCGAGGCAGAGATCGAAATGATAGGGATGGAGTGTCTTGCGCAGTTCCATCCAGTATGACAAGGATTTCAGCCGTTTTTTATCGACATAGATGACGTCGTCAATGTAGGGCTTTCCCGGCAGCACCGAGGCAAACTGCCGATGAACGGCCCAGACGATGCGGGCGTCGGGACAATTTTGTCGCAGGGCATGGAGGGTCGGCAGCGAATGAAGAACGTCACCAAGGGAACTCATCTTGATGACCAATATGTTTTTATACGCTTTCACGTTCCTTCCTTTCTGTGACAATAGCCTTTACAAAGGCATCGAGCCTGCCGCCGGTGAATAAGTAGCCGTCCATGCCGGCTCGGCGGCCGCATTCGACGTCACGGGGCATGTCGCCAATCATAAAGGATCGGGACAGGTCGATATCGTAGTCGCGGGCAGCTGCCAGGACCATGCCCGGTTCCGGTTTGCGCCAATCGCTCTTTTTATCATAGGCTTTTATCGGCGCCCCTTCGAGGTAGGGGCAGTAATAGACGGCGGTAATCGTCCCGCCGGCAGCGGCGGCTTCGCGACACATCCAATCGTGGAGGGTCTTTACATCGTCTTCGGTGTAATAACCGCGGGCGACACCGCTCTGATTGGTGACGACGATGATGGCATAGCCTTCGGCCGTCAAGTAGGCCAGGGCTTCTTTGGCGCCGTCCATCCATTCAAAATCCTTGATGAATCCGAGGTACGACTTATCGACGTTCAAGACGCCGTCGCGGTCGAAAAAGACAGCCTTTCTCATGCGAAATAGCCGCCGTTCTTGTCGAGGATGCTGCAGTATTCCTTAACGGCTTCCGACAGGATGGTAAAGCCCTTGTCATAGCCGGCTTTCATGAGATTTTCCGTATCGGCCTGGGTGTAGCTCTGATATTTGCCCTTGAGAATATCCGGGAAGGGAACGTATTCGATATGGCCCTTGCCGCAATAATCGATGACGCCTTGGACAAATTCATTGAAGGTATGGCCGATACCGGTACCGCAGTTATAGATGCCCGACAGTTCCGGATGTTCCCAGAAATAGAAGATGACGTTGACGACATC
The DNA here is from genome assembly GCF_001682955.1 of Megasphaera sp. DISK 18. Taxonomy (NCBI): domain Bacteria; kingdom Bacillati; phylum Bacillota; class Negativicutes; order Veillonellales; family Veillonellaceae; genus Megasphaera; species Megasphaera sp. DISK 18. The sequence continues at coordinate 11,172 of NZ_LUGJ01000033.1, read as the reverse complement.
GTTTACGTAGATGAAGTCGCGAATCTGACCGCCGTCTTCATAGCCTGCCGTCCCCTTAAAGAGGGTGATTTTCCCTGTTTCTTGGAGTTCATGGTATTTCTGGAATACCAGGGATGCCATCTTGTCCTTGTGGTTTTCCTGCGGTCCGAAGACGTTGAAATAACGGAAACCGACGATCTGGCTCTTGGCGATAGGCTGAACGCGGCGGACAAAACGGTCGAACTGGAGCTTGGAATAGGCATAGGGATTAAGAGCTTCTTCACACGACGGATCTTCGCGGAAGCCGTTTCGGCCGCTGCCGTAGGTCGACGCCGACGACGCATAGAGGAAGGGAATCTTGCGGCTCATGCAGTAGCGCAAAAGATTCTTGCTGCCCTCGTAGTTGTTCTTCATCATGTAGCGGCCGTCGTAATTCATCGTATCCGAGCAGGCCCCTTCGTGGAAGACGACGTCGATGTAGCCGCAGTCAAAAGTATCGTCAGCCATCTGTTCATCGAAGTCGGCGTAATCCATATAATCAAAGAAATCGAGGCCCTGGAGGTTGCGGCACTTGCGGCCGTCGGTCAAGTCGTCGACGACGATGATGTCGTCGATACCCCGATTATTCAGTTGCTTTACGATATTGCTGCCGATAAAACCGGCACCGCCTGTTACTATTTTCATAATTTCCCCTTCTTTACCAAATCAGCTATTTTCTGAACGAGTCCCGTCGTCGAATACCCCTCTTCAAAAGAAATGATTTCTACGCGCTTGACGGACTCGCGGCCAATGACTTCATCGGCCTTATAATCGCCGCCTTTGACCAGGATATCGGGACGGAGGACCTCTAAGAGTTCCTTCGGCGTGTCTTCGTCAAAGATGACGACGTCATCAATACATCCCAAGGCGCCGAGCAGGACGGCCCGGTCTTCCTGAGCTACGAGAGGACGCGTTTCCCCTTTGAGGCGCCGTACGGAGTCATCAGAATTGAGGCCGACGACGAGGTGTTGTCCCAGCATGGCTGCCTGCTGCAGGTAGAGGACGTGGCCGCGATGGAGAATGTCGAAGCAGCCGTTCGTAAAGACGACGGTTTCCCCTTTCTGCTGCCAATCCCGGATTTTCTTGGCCATCTCATCCCAAGTCAGGGACTGATAGGGCTGCCACCGGACGGGATGCCAATCTTCCCATAATTTCAGGAGCTCATGGCGATGAATGGGATAGGTCCCTACCTTGGTGACGACGATACCGGCTGCGGCGTTGGCGATTTGCAGGCTGGTGCGAATGGACAACTTACCGGCAACGGCTGCTAAAAAGGCAGCGGCTACGGTATCTCCGGCGCCGGATACATCAAAGACTTCCTGGGCAGTGGCCGGATTGTTCCAGACCTTGCCGTCTTTTCCGACAACGGTGATTCCCTTTTCAGACCGGGTCACCATGAGGTGGGCAAAGGAATACTGTTTATACAGCTCATGGGCTGCTTTGACGACGGCCTGGCCTTCATTGGCAACAGGGGTCCCCAAGCAGTCACCTAATTCTTTCATATTCGGTGTCACGAAATCGGCACCGTTATACTTGCTCCAATCGCTGCCCTTGGGATCGACCAAGACCGGGATATGAGCTTCATTAGCGGCTTCGATGACGCTTTTAGACAAGGAATCGGTAAGAACGCCTTTTTGGTAGTCCGACAGAATAATCCCATCAAGGCCTGATGCCAGCTGCTGTTTCAGCCAGGCGAGAAGTGTTTCCTCTTCCGGTTCAGCTAAAGGCGTCACTTCTTCGAAATCGAGACGAACCATCTGCTGCCGAGAGCCGAGAATGCGCATCTTGGTCGTCGTCGCATGGCCTTTTCGCACGACAAGGCCTGAGCCGTCGATGTGGGACTCGGTCAATAATCCGTGGAGCAAATCCGCATTTTCATCGTCGCCGATGAGACCGCCCAATAAGACCTGGCAGTCCAAGTTAGCCAAGTTGGATGCGACATTGGCCGCCCCGCCTAAGACGGACGTCATGTGATCGACTTTATTGACCGGCACCGGTGCTTCCGGTGAAATGCGTTCGACCTTGCCAAAAACATAGCGGTCGACCATAATATCTCCGATAACGGCAATTTTCAGGTTCGGCAAGACATGATAAAAAAAGTGGTCGATGTAATTTTCTGTCATAGCGTTCCTCGATTCAATCTCTTATTTTTGTTCTTTCGTACCCATGAGATACTTTAATTCAGCCATAAAACTTTCTAAGTCGGCAAACTCGCGGTATACGGAAGCAAAGCGGATATAGGCAACGGCATCGACAGAGCGAAGTTCGCGCAAAACCATTTCCCCTATTTTTTCACTGGACACTTCCTGAGCCAGTGTGTTGCGGATATTGCGTTCAACCTTGGTGACAATCTCTTCCAGCTGCCGGCGCGTGACTTCCCGCTTGTTGCAGGCCCGGAGCAGGCCGTTGATCAACTTATTGCGGTCAAACAGTTCGTGCCGTCCGTCTTTCTTGACGACGATGAGCGGCACTTCTTCCACCATCTCATACGTCGTAAACCGGCGGCCGCACTGCTGGCATTCGCGGCGGCGGCGGATAGCTTTGCCATCATCGGTTGCCCGTGAATCGGTTACTTTTGTATCTGCACATTGGCAAAATGGGCATCTCATCCTTCTTCCAACCTTCTTTCCGACGATATTTTCAAAAAAAGCGGGTCCGCCGGGATCCGCTTTTTTTCATGCTGATTATCTCATCCACGCAGGAATTTCTACGCCGCCGGCACTATCTTTTTTATCGCCGGATTTTGTCGTTCCGCCCGTTCCCTGTCCGAAAGAAGGAATCGAAGACGGTTCTTTACCGAAACCCGTAGCGACGACCGTAATGCGGATCGAATCTTCCATGTCCGGATCGATGACCGAACCGAAGATGATGTTGGCTTCCGGATCAACGGCTTCAGCCACTTTTTCAGCAGCTTCGTTGATTTCGTACAAGCTGACGTCCGGACCGCCGGTGACGTTGAGCAGGATGCTCTGAGCGCCGTCGATGCTCATTTCTAAGAGGGCACTGTGAATAGCACCGTCAACAGCTTCGACTGCACGGTTTTCACCGGAACCGATGCCGATACCCATGATGGCTTCGCCCTGGTCGGACATGATCGTCTTGACGTCGGCAAAGTCGAGGTTGATGAGACCGGTCGTCGTGATCAAGTCGGAAATGCCCTGAACGCCCTGGCGGAGTACGTCGTCAGCGACGAGGAAAGCGTCTTTAAGGGGCGTCTTCTTGTCGATGATCTGGAGCAGTTTATCATTGGGGATGGTAATGATGGTATCGACTTTTTCTTTCAAGTAGTCGGCACCCTTTTCGGCAACTTCTCTGCGGCGCTTGCCTTCAAATAAGAACGGTTTGGTAACGACAGCGACCGTGAGGGCGCCCATTTCCTTAGCACATTCAGCTACGATAGGGGCTGCACCGGTACCGGTACCGCCGCCCATGCCGGCCGTAACGAATACCATATCGGCACCTTGGAGAGCCTTGATGATTTCTTCCTTGCTTTCAAGGGCAGCCTGTTCACCAACCTGAGGATTGGCACCGGCGCCGAGGCCGCGTGTCAATTTTTCGCCGATCTGAATTTTGACATCGGCTTGGGATACTTCCAGCACCTGGTCTTCCGTGTTGACCGAAATGAACTGGACCCCCTGCAAACCGCTTTCTATCATACGGTTGACAGCGTTGTTACCGCCGCCGCCGACACCAATTACTTTTATATTCGCAAACTCTGCCATATCGCATTTTCCTCCTTCGGACTCTATACGCACACCTTGTGCAGTAGGATTCTTTATTATTTTACACTATCTTCGAAAATTTATCTAGCTGTTTTTAAAAATCAAGGCCTCCAGCCTGTTTATTTTGCCTTAATAGCCGGTGCTCTGAGGTCGGTATCGATATACTGTACATTGATCCCGTTGCTTTGAGCTTCGGTAAGTAAGGTTTCGGTCATCTTAGCCCGTTCAGTCGGGTCATCTCCCTTACCGAGGCGGATGGGAACGGAATCAGTCGTATAGGCGACGATGCTTTCGGGATTACCGACGTTTACTTCGGCAATCGTTTTAAGCAGGTCTGGCGGCAGACTCTGAAGGTATATCATAGCCGCTTGAAGCGTCGGATCGTCAATCGTATCGCCAAGGAGCAGATTGTCCACCTTCTTGCCGGTCATGATGGGCAGGGAAACGCCTTTGATCTGCGGTTCCAAATCGATGACCCGTCCCGTCTTATCGACGTAAGCAAAACCATAGAGCGTCGTAATGATAGCTGCTGGCTTGCGTTCGGTCATCTCGATGTGAATGGTCGCCGGAAATTCCCGGGTTACGGTGGCATCGGCAATGCGCAGGTCTTTTTTCAGCCGTTCTTCGATGCCATCTGTCGACAGTTGGACGACGTTGACGTAGGAATACGCGCCGGCGGCGCGGTAAACATCGTCAAAGGACATGTTTTCATTGCCGTCGACGATGATCGTGCCAAAGGGAACCGGTGCCAGCCGCAGGAACAACCACAAGGCAAAGACACCGAGGACGCCTAAGATGATCGTGCATCGGCGCCGGCGGGCACGCGCTTTTTTCTGCTGCTTTCTTTTTTTCTTCAGTCGGGCGGCCTGCCGTATCTGCTGACGGCGGCGTTCCTCTTCTTCAGCCAGTCTCATATCCTCATCGCTGCGCAAGGGATCCCTGTCCAGATGAGGAGGCACAAAGACATCATGAGGATCATTCGGCACTACCGTTCGCGGCCGCCTTCCCGGATATGGATGCTGTTTCATCAGAATTTACCTACCGATGCTTCGAGCAAAATCTTTTCGCACAAATCTTCAAAAGAAAGTCCCATGGCCCGTGCTGCGTCGGGGACCAGGCTGGTCGCCGTCATTCCCGGTACGGTATTGATTTCAAGGACAAAGGGATGGCCTTCTTTATCGGTCATCATATCGACACGGGACACACCGCTGCAGTGGCAGAGGCGGAAGACTTTTAAAGCCAGGTCCTGCATCTCTTTTGTGAGAGCCGGTGAAATGGGAGCCGGGCAGATGTGCTTGGCAATGCCCGGTTCATATTTTGAATAGAAATCGTATTTCCCCGTACTGGATACGATCTGAATGACCGGAAAGGCCAGGTCGTCCATGACGGCAACGGTAAATTCATCGCCGTCGATGAAGGCTTCGGCTACGATGGATGTGCTGTACTTAAAAGCTTCTTTAAGGGCCGGTTCCAGTTCTTCCCGGGCGGTGACGATGACCGTTCCGATGCTCGATCCCTGGCCGGACGACTTGATGACGACGGGCAGAGAAAACTGCTTTTCAATATCGGCGATGATCTCCTTGCGGTCCTGATTGGCAAAGTAGTAGGCAAAAGGAGCCGTGGCAATGCCGGCGCCTTTAAAGGCCGCCTTGCTCATGACCTTATTCATGCCGACGGCACTGGCCATGACTCCCGGACCGGTATAAGGGATGCCCATCATTTCGCACAGGCCTTGGAGAACACCGTCTTCGCCGTAGCGGCCGTGAAGGGCGTTGAATACGACGTCGATTTTCTTTTCCTTCAAGGTTGCCGCCAAGGTATGTGGAACGAGTTCAATCGTTTCAATGGCATAACCTTTTTTCTTCAGTGCTTCGGCAATGGCAGCTCCCGTGCGGCGCGATACTTCCGCTTCTGTCGAAGGGCCGCCGACGACGACGGCAATCTTTTTACCTTTCATGTCTTCCATGCGTTATTTCTCCATTTCTTTCGCTTCGGCGATATACTGTTCGCCGACTTTATAAATATCTCCGGCGCCCATGGTGATGACTAAATCGAGAGGCTTGGAGTTTTCTTTCAAATAGGCAATCAAATCCTCTTTATGAGGAATGTAGGTGACGTCCTGTCCCGTCGTCTCCTTGACTTTTTTGGCAATGAGTTCGCCCGATACGCCGGGAATGGGATCTTCACCGGCACTGTATACATCGGTTACGATCAGTTTATCGGCCTTTGCAAAGGCACTGCCGTATTGTTCGAGGAGGAGCTTCGTCCGCGTATAGCGGTGCGGCTGGAAGAGACAGACGACGCGGTGGGTCCCCATGTCGCGAGCCGCCGTCAAGGTCGCATTGATTTCCGTCGGATGATGAGCGTAGTCATCGACGACCCAAACGTCACCGACAAAGCCCTTGGTCTGGAACCGGCGCTTAGCCCCGTGGAAATGGCTCATGGCAGCGGCTATCTCCGCAAAGGGAAGTCCGCAGGCATCGGCCACGGCTGTCGTCGCCAAGGCGTTTAAGACGTTATGCCGGCCCGGTACGTTTAAGACCATGTCGCCCATCTTTTGGCCGCCTTTATAGACACTAAAGTGGAGTTTGCCTTTCAGGTAATGAAGCTCTCTTGCCTGGTAATCCGCCGGCTGTTCGAGGCCGTAAGAAACGTAGCGCCGCCCGATGGAAGGAGCCATGGCGCGAATCTTGTCGTTTTCAAAGCACAAGACGGCCAGTCCCTTTTCGGGATCGAGTTTCTGGATGAATTCCTTAAAGGCTGCGATGACGTTTTCAAGGGAATTGTAGTGATCCATATGGTCGGCATCAATGTTGGTAACGACGGCGATATACGGATGCTGCTTGAGGAAGGTGCCGTCGCTTTCATCGGCTTCGGCAATGACGTACTGCCCCTTCCCTAAGATCGAGTTGCTGTGCAGATAGTCGACTTCCCCACCGATGACGATGGTCGGGTCCTGTCGGCATTCTTCAAAGACCTGGCCCAGCATGGACGACGTCGTCGTCTTGCCGTGCGCACCGGCAACAGAAATCCCCTTTCCCCAGCTCATGATGTGAACCAGCGCATCGGAACGGTGGATGACCGGAATCTGCCGACGCCGTGCTTCGACGAGTTCGACGTTGTTGTCGCGGATGGCCGACGAAATGACGACAACCTGGGCGTCCTGCAAATTTTCAGGGCTTTGTCCAATGCAGATACGGGCTCCGCGCTTGGCAAACTGCTCCGTTACAGGCGAGGCTTTGAGGTCTGAGCCGGATACGTGATATCCTTTTTCAATAAAAACATTGGCGATTGCCCGCATTCCGGCTCCGGCAATCCCAATAAAATGAACGTTTGTCACATCGTTCAGATTAACCATAGGTTTATTCCACACCCTTCTTCTCCTGTTACGGACGACGGTTTCGGGCAATCGACAAGGCCAGTTCAGCAATATCCTGAGCTGCCTGGGGCTTACCCATCGAACGGCTGGCTTTGCCCATGGCTGCCAGGGCCGACGGATCGTCTTTTAAATGAATGATTTCTTCCAATAGTTCCCGCCCGGTCAGCATCTTATCGAGAATCATCTTGGCGGCGCCGCACATGACCAGGGCCTGTGCATTGTAGCGCTGATGATCTTCCGCTGCATAGGGATAGGGAATAAGAATCGACGGTACGCCGCGAACGGTCAGCTCGGCAAGACCGACGGCACCGGCCCGGTATACGGCCAGGTCGCAGGCAGCCAGGGCTTCCGGCATATGGTGAAGATAAGGAATGATGCGGCTCCCCTTACCGTAGCGGCCGCGGCATTCGATGCCCGACAGCTGTTTTACGACGCGGTCATATTCGTGATCGCCGGTAACGTGGAGGATCTGTATCGTATCGTCGTTGCGAAAATGTTTATGAACCTCGATCATCGCCGTGTTGATGCTGCGGGCACCGCGGCTTCCTCCGGCGACGAGGAGGGTGAATTTATGGGGATCCAATCCCAGTTTTTTCCGGCCCTCTTCGCGAGTGACCGTTAAAATATCCTTGCGGACGGGATTGCCTGTATAAACGAGAATGCTTTTTCTGCGAAAGCGCTCGGCAGCTTCTTCATAACCGAGAGCGACGCGATTGACAAAGCGGCTCAAAATCGTATTGGTAACGCCGGGAATGACGTTTTGTTCCTGGATCAATGCCGGTACACCGCTGAGACTTGCGGCTAGTAAGACCGGGCCGCAGACGAAACCGCCGGTACCGATGACGACGTCCGGTTTAAATTTATGGATAATGCCTTCTGCCTTAATCAGACTGGCTGCCGTCTTCCCGAGGGTAACCAGGTTGCGGACGGAAATCTTCCGTTCGAGGCCCCGCACGTCGAGGGTGACGAAGGGCAACCCTTCTTTTGGAATCAAGGTATTTTCCAGGCCGATTTTGGAGCCGACGTAGAGAAATTCGGTAGGCTCGATATCGGCGATCGCCCGGGCAATGGTAATAGCCGGGTAGATGTGGCCGCCTGTGCCGCCTCCGGAAATTATAACTCGACGCATGTTCCTGCCTCCTGTCGTCTGTTTTAAATAGTATCAGATCGCGTTGACAATGCCTTTAAAGACACGGCCACGCTGTTCAAAATTATCATACATATCAAAGCTCGAGCAAGCCGGTGAAAGGAGGACGGCCTGAGGAGCTTTGGCAATACTGCGGGCTAACATAATCGCACCTTCCATACTATAACCGGTACGGCGAATATCTGCAATACCCGCTTTTTTCGCAGCGGCTTCAAAACGGTCGGCGGCATCGCCGATGAGAATCAGCGTGTCGACGCGTTTGGCCGCTAAGGCCATGAAATCATCAAGGGGCGTCTTTTTATCGTAGCCGCCGGCGATGAGGATGAGATGGCCCTTGGGAAAGGCATCCAAAGCCTTCATCGAAGCATCGACATTGGTACCCTTGGAGTCATTATAATAAGTCACATCGTGGATGGTCCGGACTTTTTCAAGCCGGTGTTCAACCCCTTTAAAGGTTTTTAAAACTTGTCTAATGACGTCAAGGGAAGCCCCGGCAGCATAGGTCAAGAGAATGGCCGCCAGGCAATTCTGTATATTATGCTTGCCAAAGAGATGGAGCTCCGATTCAGCACAGACGACGGTATCCTGTCCTTTTTGGCGCAGAATAAGGTCGCCGTCCCGATAAAAGGCTCCTTCAGGGACCTCGCCGTTTGTCGAGAAGTACAGGACGGTACCAGTCATGGCATCGGCCATGGCCCGGACGCGGTCATCATCGTAATTGAGGATGGCATAATCGTCCTTGTCCTGATTGAGGAAAATTCGCTGCTTGGCAGCACTGTAAGCTTCCATCGTGTGATGACGGTCCAAATGGTCCGGCGTGATATTGAGGATAACCGCCGCCTTGGCCTTCATCGTACGCGTAAATTCGAGTTGGAAACTTGAAAGTTCGGCCACGACGACGGCGTCTTTCGGAAGATCCTTTGCCTGCTCTGAAAGGCCGTAGCCGATGTTGCCGCCGACGACGGTCTGACGGCCTGTAGCTTTCATGATTTCCCCCACCAGGGTCGTCGTCGTCGTCTTACCGTTAGTACCGGTGATGCCGATGATGTCAGCAGCGGTAACGCGGCAGGCGACTTCGACTTCGCTCCAAATCGGAAGCCCCTTCGCAGCAGCGGCTTTCATAATGGGAATTTCCGGAGAAATGACCGGCGACGGTACGACGACATCCATGCCGTCGAGGAGGCTCGTTTCCTGACTGCCAAAGACGAGCTTCACGCCGTGAGACGCCAAGTCCGGCCATGGCTTTTCGCTCACATCGATGGCCTTCATATCGTTGAGGACGACCGTCCCCCCGTGATCTGCCAAGGCCAGTGAAGCGGCACGACCACTAATGCCCGCGCCGATGACTAAAAATTTTTTTCCAGAAAAATCCATGATGCTCATTACCTACACCTGCTTTATGTAAAATATGGTCTTAACAAGGAGAAAAGGCTGTTTACTTTCCTGCCATGACGACGATAATCGCCAAGATAGCCATTAACGCCGAAAAACTCCAAAAAACAGTAACTACTTTCACTTCACTCCAACCGGATAATTCAAAATGGTGGTGAATGGGACTCATTTTGAAGACCCGGACGCCCCGTGTTTTGAAGGAAATAACCTGGATGATGACCGACAAGGCTTCGAGGACATAGAGGCCGCCGGCCAAGATGAGCAAGAGTTCCGTCTTGGTCAAAATGGCCATAGCCGCTAAGGCACCGCCGAGAGCCAAAGACCCGGTATCGCCCATGAACATTTTAGCCGGATGCTGGTTATAGAACAAGAAGCCCAGGCAGGCGCCGGTCAGGGCCGTACTGAAAATGGCAAAATGAGTATACCCCAAGGCGACAGCGATGACGACGTAGGCAACGGCCGTAATCGAGCATGAACCGGCTGCCAATCCGTCGAGTCCGTCCGTCAGGTTGACAGCATTGCTGGTTCCGACGATCATGACGAATACGAAGAGATAGTAGAACAAGCCTAAGTCAACGGTCGTCGACGTGAAAGGAATCCACAAGGTCGTGGGAAAATGAAGGAAGGCTTGGAGGATGTAGCAGAAAACGGCAGCCATGACGAACTGGCCGGCCAGTTTCTGTTTTGCCGTAAGGCCCAAATTTCGGTGTTTAACGGCCTTGATGGAGTCATCCAAAAAACCGATGACGCCGTGACCGAGGGTCAGGAATAAGGCCAAGGCCTTTCTGATTTCCATCGGATCAAAGAGGAGGCAAGCCACGGTCAGCGCCGTCAGGATGAGAATGCCCCCCATGGTCGGTGTACCGGCTTTATACTTATGGCTTTCCGGCCCTTCTTCTCGTTCAGACTGGCGGGCGTGGAACTGTTTCAGTTTTTTGATGACGAAAGGTCCCAGGACAAGGCCGATGACCAAGCTGACGATGAAGCTGAAAATCAGCATTTTAAACATTCACATTACTTCCTTTCAAAATAGGGCAGTATTTTTTCCATAGCAAAGCTGCGCGAGCCTTTCAAAAGGACGGTGTCACCGTCCCGGAGCAAGGCCTTCAGCTGATGGGCCGCCGCTTCATGAGAATCGGTCCTATAGACGGCTTTCATGCCGGCATCCTGTGCCGCACGGGCGATATCTTCAGCCAGATCCCCCATGGTGATGAGGGCGTCGAGCTTCATATCGGCAACCAAGCGGCCGATGGCCCGATGTTCTCTTTCGGCCCAGTCGCCGAGTTCTCCCATGCCGCCGAGGACGGCGATCTTGCGGCCCTTTGTCAGGAGATCCAAGGTGCGGATAGCTTCGGCCATCGAAGCCGGATTGGCATTATACGTATCGTTGATGAAGATATAAGGCCCGAGGTGCAGGAGTTCCTGGCGCATGGCCATGCCTCGATAGGCAGAAAGTCCGGACTGCAGTTCCGCGTCGCTGAGACCGGTCAGGTATCCTGAGGCAATGGCCGCCA